>SKKZ01000131.1 GCA_007123455.1 Coriobacteriia bacterium
CCGATCGAGACAAGCCCTATCTCGCCCTCGGACGTGCTGATGCTCCGCGAGGTCTACGCTCTCGAAGAAGAGCAGGCCGAGACGCTTTCACTGGCTTTGCGCGTCCGGATGCTCGTCACCGAGGACCGGACGCTTGCGACGATAGCTCGTGCCCGCGGCATCGAGGTTTACGACCCCGCAGCCTATGCCGACGAGTTCTCTTCCGCAGGAACGAGCCACCCCGACCCCGAAGATAGTCTGCAGGACGAGTTATCGTCCTGATACAGTGCAGCGTGCGTCCAGCGTAGGTGCGCGCTATACTGTCTGACAGGGCTTTTCGACCCGGGAGCCGGCACGTCCCGGGCCGGTGGATGAGCCCGAGAACGGATGTGACCGATGGTCAAGGGTCGAGTGACGTCCGGAGTGTTCGGGCGCCCCGACGAGGGCTCAAGGGGTAGCATCATGAGGATCGCGGTATGCGCGATTCTCTTCGTCGTGCTTGCGGCCCTGCCGGCAGGAGCGTTCGCCGACGTTGAAGCACCCCATGTGACCACAGAAGAGGGGCCCGATGCCTGCGCGATGTGCCATCGGGCTCATACGGCCCCCGGCGTGGTCGCCCGTTCGCAGTTCGGTTCGTGGGAGACCACGGGCTCCGCGCTCATCCTGGCCCAGCCATCGAACACCGGCGACGCTGCACTGTGCCTGACGTGTCACGGCATCGATGCGCTCGGCTCGGGGACCAACGTCCAGAGCGATTTCGCCAAGCTCTCGACTCACTCCCTGCTTCCCCATGAATCACGTTACGAGGACGTGCCCGACAAGCAGTGCAGTTCGTGTCATGACGCGCACGGCTCCGCGAAGAGGGATGATGGCACGCCGTACCCGGGTCTGCTGCGGGCGTTCGAGGAGACCGGCACGGCCTTTTACTCGGGTGAGGAGTACTGCACGACGTGCCACTACGATGCCCGGGACGATGAAGGCAATCGGTTCGACGGGCTTGGGATCTACGAGCAGACGGCGCATGCGGCACTGCCCGGCCCGGCGCTCGGCACCGGGATCACCTGTTCGAACTGCCACGACTCCCACGGATCGGAGATCGCACCGCTGATCCTCGAGACGATTCTGCCGCCGGCTGCTCCGGCGACTTCGACGGTGGAGGCGAACGATCGCAGCCTCTGCTATGCATGCCACGCCGACGCGCAGGTCACATGGTTGGGAGCGGATACCTACGACGACGAGACCACGCAGACGGCTCACGGATCTTCGACGATAGAGCTCTCCGTGATGGCCGAATACGCATCGGATGAGACGACGCGTCTGGCTGGCGAGTGCCAGTCGTGCCACAACCCGATGGGCAGCGATGACGGTGAAGGCGAGGCGATCGCCAAGCTCGCCGAACTCGAGGGCCGCGAGCTCTGCTACTCGTGCCACAACGACGCCGAGGGCAACGAAGACATCACCGACATGGCTTCGTTCGGTGTCTATCCCGAGGACATCGAGGACGATCCGGTGCTCGTGGTCGCCTGGGATCCCGCGATACTTCCCGCGGCATACGGAGGGCTCCACGTCCACACGCGCGAGTTCGGGGGCGAGGTGCCGTTCGGTCTCGAGGGCCCGCGGCGCTACCGTCCCGATAACGGCCTGACCGCGCCGCGCACCGGCTCGATTGCCTACGGGGATATCGACGGCCTCGGAGACACCGAGCTCCTGGTTGCTGATCCGGCTGCTGAAGTGCTGCGCGTCTACCGCTCGGACCTGCTTGCCGGCCTCTCGTACGTCACGCACTCCATCGAGACCACGGCCGCCTTCGTGGAGGCCGGGGACTTCCTGATCGATCCCACCAACCGTCCTGAGGTCGCGGTGTTGAGCGTCGAGGCGGGCGGCGAGAGTTTCGTGCGCGTCTACCGTTGGCAGCCCAACGGCTCGAACGGCACGCTCGAGCGTGTCGGCGACCCGGTCCCGGTCGGTTACGATGCGACCGGTCTCGCGTCCGGCAACCTGGGCCTCGGCTCCCCGGCGACCGATCTCGTCGTGACCGCTCGCTCCGAGGAGGCTACGGACACCATCTTCGTCCTGTGGCAGGCGGACGCGAGCGACAACACCCTCCAGGTCGATTCGTTCGTCGCGGCTGCCGAGGGCGTGCGTGGTCCGTCGATCGGACCGGTGCGCGATGGTGCGCCCGGCATCGTGGTGGCCAACGCCGAGGAGTCTACACAGTCGATCTCCGTATACTCTCCCACGGGCGCGTCGCACGCGGAGTACCCGGTTTATGGCGTCGCAGGCGCGGCCGCGTGGGACACGATCGTGGGCGGTTTCAGCTCAGGCGGCGCCACCGGAGTCGCGGTCGCCGTACGCAACGAGACGGGCAACAGCGCGGTCAGCGTCTTCCCGGTTACCGCATCCGGTCTCGGCACGCGCACCGACGTCGTGACCGGCGAGCGCTTCGCGTCATCCGCGCTCGCGGTCGGCGATGTCGACGGCGACGGGGTCGAGCAGATCGTGGTGGGCAACGCGGGGCTTCTCGCTCGTGCAGAGGGCGAGAGCGTCTCACCTTCGGTTCAGGTGCTCACCATCGACGGCACCGGCTTCGCTGCCGGCAGCCCCCGCTGGGCGGGAGGCACCGAGCTTGCGGGTGGAGCCCCTGCCGTCGCGGTCGCCGAGCTCGGCCCCGTGGGCCGGAGCCGCCATCCGGCGAGCGCGATCGACAAGGCGCACGTCTCGACCGAGACCGCGGACTTCGAGCGGCATGCCGAGTGCGTGGACTGCCACAACGTGCACGCGGCGACCGGGGACGCACGGGACTCCGCAAACGCTCCCGCGGTCTACGGCGCGATACGCGGCACGTGGGGTCTCGACGTGGAGGCCGACGAGCTCCTGGAGCCCGCCGAGCGTGAGTACGAGATGTGCTTCAAGTGCCACGCGGGCCCCGGGTGGGGCGGTTCCGCGCGCGACATTTCCGCCGAGTTCGACTCCGCCTCCTCGCATCCGGTAACGGGCGCGACCGCCGAGGTCTACTGTGTCGACTGCCACAACAACGCTGGTGACGGGCCCCAGGGCCCGCATGTCAGTCCGCAGGCGCCGCTGCTCGGCCGAGCCTACATCGGCGCCCTGCCTTCGGCAACCGGTATGCTCTGCTACGAGTGCCACGATCGCGGTGTCTACTACACGGGCGAAGCTGGCAGCGAGTTCTACGACGCCACGACAGGCGTGCAGCTCCACGAGAAGCACATCAACGATCATGGTCTCGGCTGCGAGACGTGTCACACGAGTCACGGCAGCTCCAACGAGTACCTGATCCGCACCGACGTGGACTGGGTCGACTCACCAAGCGGGGGGGCGTGCTTCACGCTGTGCCACCTCGGGAGTACCGCGAACGCCTACAGTCGGGCGGTCGGCACCCTGTCCGCTGCGGCCATCACGACCAACCACTCCTACACGCCCGACGGCGTGACCGGAGACCTGACCTCGGTGCAGTCCCAGGACGGCTCGTACTACGTTGTCCGCGAGAAGCAGGGCGGCTATCCGGTGTTGCAGGTCGACATGGACTTCACGGGCGTAACGGCCGTACCCGGCAGCTTCCGGTTGCATGGCCGCTACGATGTCGGTGGAGTGGCCATAGGTCATACCGTGGTCGTGCAGGCGTGGAACTTTGCGGCAAGCCCCGCAGGCTGGGACACGCTCGGCCAGCTGCCGCAGTCCGCTGTCGACATGACCTACACGTACCCCATACCGGGCGCGGACTACGTGTCCGGCAACCAGGTGCGCATCCGGGTCGACCACCTCAGTGGCGGCAACGACAACCACTACCTGTGGCTCGACCGGGTGTGGCTGCAGTACTAGGTCGCTTGGTCTTACCGCTCCACCACGAAGACCGGTGTGCCCACGTCCACGATGTCGTAGAGCTCCTCGACGTCCGCCTGTACCATCCGGACACATCCGTGACTGGCCGCCGTGCCGATCGAATCAACAGCCGGCGTGCCGTGGATCCGGATACCGGGTGCGTTCAGGTTCAGCGCGCGGGTCCCGAGCGGGTTGCCCGGTCCCGGGGGTATCGTCGCGGGCATGTTGACCGCCCATGCGCTCCCCGGGTTGCCCCACGTCGGCAGGTATCGCTTGAGGGTTATCTCCCACTCGCCGCGAGGGGTCTCGTACCCCGGCGCACCGACGGCGACCCGGTAGGTGCGGTCGATCTCGATGCCCTCCCAGAGCTCGAGCGTCCGTGAGGAGCGGCGGATCACCATCCACTGGCCGAGGTCTTGCTCGGTGATCTCGGGTGCCACCGGGTCAACGGGCAGTTCCACCCCGGTCTCCTCGGACAGCAGCGCTTCGGCGATGATATCGATGGAAGCCGTCTGATCGAGGCTTCTGCCCTCGGCAGACGGGCCGATCACAACCACGCCGTCCTCAAGCGTGACAGTGGCATCGACAGCGGCTTGGTCCACCGCGACGGCCATGCCGGCGACGCGTGACTGAAGCGCGTGCTCGTCGACGACGATTCGCGGCTCTATAGTGACGTTGACCGGCTCATCGAGGAGCCTGCGATAGATGCGGTGCGCAATGGTCGAGGTGTGGTTGGGTTCGAACGCGTCGGCGACTGCCTGGTCGACATCGGCGTGCAGGAAGTCCGAGGGGTCGACCTCGAACGTCGATCCATCCGCCGCGACCTTGACAGGCGTGAGGAGCGGCTCGATGACGGTGCTCTCGACGGTCTTCCTGACATCGGCGGGAGAGAGCCCTCCGAGTTCCACGCCGGACACCGTGACACCCCGCGGAGCCATGTCGCGGGCGTTGTAGTCTTCCGCGGCGGCCCATGCGAGACCTCCCGAGGCGGCGAGCATCCCGAGTGCCGCCAGCAGTCCGGCGGTCCTGAACAGTATCGTCTTAGCGGTCATGTGCACATTCCTTAAGAATGATGGAGTCCGGTTATTCTACAATGAGTGTCAAAGGGGCACATACATTGCCTACCCACTCAGACGTTCGAGACACCTCCGGCGTTCCCGGAAGACGACGTGGAAACGAGGTTCGTGCAGTGAGACCGATACTCCCCGGAGGGAGAGGCGCAGGCGTCGAGGACGTCCAGCGCCGTCTACTCGTCCTCGGCTACGACCTCGGTCCCACCGGAGTCGACGGGGTCTTTCTCGGCCGAACCAGGGAAGCCGTCACGTCCTTCCAGCGTGAGCACGATCTGTCCGAGGACGGCATCGTCGGCGCCGAGACGTGGTCGGCGCTGGTCGATGCGACGTTCACTCTTGGCGACCGCATGCTCTACCTCAGGCTGCCCTACTTCCACGGAAACGATGTACGCGTGCTCCAGCAAGCGCTCAACTCCCTGGGCTTCTCGTGCGGGGAGGCTGACGGCATCTTCGGCTCCTACACCGAGCGCGCCGTGCGCGAGTTCCAGCGCAACAGCGGTCAGCCGGGTGACGGCATCGTGGGAGTGGAAACCGTGCGCACGCTGCAGCACCTGCGTCACGTGTGGGAGGGTAAGAGCACTCATTCTCCCGAATCGGCCACGGTGGCGCCCGCGCGCCTCTCCGAGGTCCTCGGACGACTCTCCGTGGCGTTCGTTCCGCGCGGCGCTTCCGCAGAGGACGTAGCGGTGCGCGCGGTGAACCTCGCACTTGCGACCGACCGGGCGGCGGGGGTGGTGTTGGCCGAGGATCCGTCATCCACGGATGCGGACATCGTCATGGAGCTCGTCACAGAGCGGATCTCGGACGATGTCTCTGTGCCGGTCGTGGAGGTGTCGACCGCCGAGTCCCGGGATCTCGCGGGTCGCCTTGCGGTCGCGCTCTCAGCATCGGAAGCGGCGTGCCCGCGCGTCGTGCGGATCGTGCTACCCGACCTGGAAGACGGTGAGCGCGGACATCAGCGGGTGGCGGTTCTGCTGCTCGACGCGTTATGTCTCGCACTGGCTTGATCGGCGTGGACGTGTTAGGATGTGTCGGTTGTGTTCTCATGACCGATCCTACCAGGAGGTAGCGCTCTGAGTATCCGCAGACGCACGCCTGTCGCTTTCATTCTCGCCATCGTCCTCATGCTTGGTGCCGTTCCCGCTTTCGCGACCCCTGCGGCCGACAAGCGCGAGCAGGCCCGACAGGTCAAGCAGCAGATCGACGAATTGGACACCAAGGTCGAGATCGCGGCCGAGGCGTACAACGAAGCGCGTATGAAGCACGAGA
>SKKZ01000269.1 GCA_007123455.1 Coriobacteriia bacterium
GCCCAACCAACAGTCTTGTTACCCTTCTCTCAGCACCCGCGCCGTCGCCGGAGGCCCCCATGCCCCTCATCCTCGCGCTCGACCAGGGCACGACATCCTCGCGCGCCATCGTCTTCGACGAGCGCGGCCAGAAGCTCGCTCAGGCCCAAGTCGCTCTCCCGCAGCATTTTCCGAGCGCCGGCTGGGTCGAGCAGGACCCGCGCGTCATGTGGGAGAACCAGCTCGCCTGTGCCCGCCAGGCCATCGCCGAATCCGGCTTCACCGCCGCCGACATCGCCGCACTCGGAATCACCAACCAGCGCGAGACCGCGATCGTGTGGGACCGCGCGACAGGAGAGCCGCTCTACAACGCGATCGTGTGGCAGGACCGACGGACCACCGAGGTGTGCGACGCGCTCAACCGAACAGGCGTGTCGGCCGAGGTGCGCGCCAAGACCGGCCTGCCCATCGACCCTTACTTCTCGGCGACCAAGATCGCCTGGATCCTCGACAACGTGGATGGTGCCAGGGTGCGTGCCGAGGCGGGGCAGCTCGCCTTCGGCACCGTGGACGCGTGGTTCCTCTGGCAGCTCACGGGCGGTGCGGTACACGCGACCGACGTCACCAACGCCTCGCGCACGCTGCTCTTCGACATCGAGCGTGGCGCGTGGGACGAGGAGCTCTGCGAGCTCTTCGGCATTCCGGCCTCGATGCTTCCCGACGTGGTCTCCTCGAGCGGTTTGACCGCCGGGACCGCGCCCGGCGTCTTCGACGCGCAGATACCGATAGCGGCGATCGTCGGCGACCAGCAGGCGGCACTCGCGGGCAACGGGTGCTTCTCGGCAGGCGATGCGAAGGCGACCTTCGGGACCGGCATCTTCGCGCTCATGCACACCGGCGCGACGCGCGTGCACACCGACACCCTCGCCGCCACCATCGCCGCCTCCGACGTCGGTGCGCCCGAGTACGCGCTCGAGGGCTCGATATTCATGGGCGGCGCGGTCGTGCAGTGGATCGTCGAGGGTCTCAAGCTCGCCCACACCCCCGCCGGGGCGCAGGCGCTTGCAGAGAGCGTCGCCGACAGCCACGGTGTCGTCTTCGTGCCCGCGCTCACCGGCCTTGGCGCACCCGCGTGGGACCCGCTCGCGCGCGGCGCGATCTTCGGGCTCACCCGCGGCGCCACCGACGCCCACGTCGCCCGCGCGGCGATGGAGGCGATTCCTCTGCAACTCGCCGACCTCATGGAAGCGATGGTCGCCGAGTCCGGTCACACGCTGCACTCGCTTCGCGCCGACGGCGGCGTGACGGTGAACCGGCTCGTCATGCAGACGCTCGCGAACGTGCTCGGCATCCGCGTCGAGTGCGCCGAGATGGCCGAGGCCACCGCGCTCGGAGCAGCATACCTCGCTGGACGCGCGGTGGGCGTGTGGAGCGCGCCGGAAGACCTGCCGATGCTACACGGCGTCGGCGCCATCTACGAGCCGGCGCTCGATGCGGATTCGGTGGCGGCGGTTGCGGGACTGCGACTGCGTTGGGCCGAGGCGGTCAAGCGTTCGCTCAAGTGGGAGCGGGGATAGCGGCAACGCTGATGTTGGCCGGATCGGGCGCCCAGCCGGACCGGGAGATCAGGGAGTGAACTCCGGGACCGGCCTGCTCTCGGCTTCCTGCTCTGTTCGAGCCACACCGTTGTCTCTGATGTCCTGGACCAGCCACTCCATCTCCGCGATCTCTCTGCGCTGCGCGGCGATGATCTCCTCGGCAAGCTCCTGCACTCGCAGGTCATTGTGGGTTGCACGCTCACTCGTCAAGATCGCGATCGAATGGTGCGGGATCATGCCTTGCATGTACTCGATATCGCCGATCATCGCCTGGTTTCGCATCAGCCAGATCGCTGAGGCGAGAATCACCAGAGCGCCCACGATGATCGTGGCGTTGGCTTTCTTGTTCTTGTACATGGAGAACATGTAGCCGAGCATGATCCCCATCATGGCCGCGCCCATCATCACCGCCATGTAGATTCGCTGCACGCTCAGCCGTGCGTGTCCGAGCACCTCGTACGAGTTCAAGTACATGAGGGCGAACATCACAACCACGGACGTGGCTATCATCGCGAAGTACCTTGCATAACTCATGTGCGCGCCGTTGTTCTTCTGCATGGTCGTAGATCCCTCCTCACCGCCCTGGTCGGACATGCTGTTCATACCCGACCGCCGGAGGGCCTGCTGCCGAATCGCCTGCAGCCGCCGCAGCCCCGCTCGCCTGACTCGGCGCACGGGGCTCTATCAGCCGGTTCACTAGTGGTCGAATGCGCGGATCAGATCGGTGGCGCCGATGCGAGCGTCCACTTCAGCCCGTGACTTCTCCTACGGACGTCCCCGACCCGTGACCGAGCTCGCGCCCGAGACGTCCGATCTCACCCGCGGATCGCCGTAGTACTCCACCCTGCTGGCACCCGAGGCCCGTACATCGAGTCGTTCCTCGACCCACACGACGACACTTCCAGCGCCGGAGACGTCGACCCGCGCATCACGGCTCTCCAGATCGCGCCCGTCGTAATCGCCGGCACCTGAGAGCTCGACCTCCTGTGTGTCGACCATGCCCGAAACGCGTGCCGAGCCCGCGCCGGACAGCTCGATGACAAGGTGATCGAGTTCGACATCGCGGGCGGAGATATCGCCCGCGCCGCTGAGACCGAGCTCGACCCGCTCACCCTCGAGGCCGACGATAGTGACATCTCCCGCGCCCGAGACGACCACCCGCTCAAGCGAAGGCACCACGACCCTGACATCGAGTCGCTGAGGGCCGAGAAAGAAAGGCCATAAGCTCCACGGGCTGTCCTGTCCTACCCGCAGGGTGCTCCCGCGTACCTCCGTGTCCACCCGCTGCAACACGCTCTCGGTCCCGGTGAGTTCAACTTCGTACCCGGCGCCCTGCTCGATGACCATGCTCCCGAACCCGGCGAAGTCGATCGCGTCGAACTCCGGGACATCGCGCACCTCTGTCGCCATCGCGCCGGTGTCGACCGGTCGCACGATGCATCCCGAAACCCCGACGAGCATCATGAACACGAGAGTCGCTGCCGCCAATCGACGAGCCATCACTTCACACCCCTTGATCTGCAGCCGGCGCTGAGGCGGACTGCTCGAATCGTCCGACCAGTAATGCCTTCGCGTACGCTCCGTGGGCCACCCCGACACCCTTGGCGATCCAGAGGAGCAACACGAAGCCGAGCGCCCCTGCCAGCACGAACAGCGGGTAGGCCCACGGCTCTATCAGATACGCAACGCCCCCGAACGTGAGGACCGGCGCACCCGTGACAGCCTGGGCGAACGGGGCGATCGCTATGCTTGCCGACACCGCGACCGCGGTGACGGCCACCGTGAAGTACACGATACCGAGCATCAGTTGGATACCCATGTAGAGCATGGTCGTCCACGTGCGGTAGTCAGAGAGCCAACCCTTGATGCGCTCCCAGATCGATCCCTCCACGCCGACCGTCCTCGGACGTCGGGGCATCCGCTCGCCGAGAAGACCCTCGACGATCCTGCCTTCCACGAGCGACACCGCGCGGACGATCGCAAGGAAGAGCAGCGCGAGGGGGATGCCGATGATGAGGATCGACAGTCCCACGCTCAGAGAGATCCCTGTGACCACGATCGTGAAGTATGTGACACCGGTCGCGAGCGAGAGCAGCATGTAGAAAAGGGCTCCCCACGCGGCCGGATCGACGAGCACGCCGAAGAAGCGCGCAACGGGATTGTCCGACGAGACTACTGGACCGGGCTTGCGCAGCGTCGCCAGCGCCGACTCCGCATCCCGGTACGAGGCGGCGATCTCCTCGGGTGCACCGTAGGCTTCCACCACCGCGTCGAACGCCTCGGGTGTTCCGCCGGCCTCGGCCAGTGCACTGCGGAGATGCTCCTCGGCATCGTAGACCGCGTCTTGTACCAGAGCCGGATCCTGCCCTGCAAGCGCCTTTCTCAGCGCTGCGAGATATCCCTCTACCGTCCTATCCACCGTCACCCTCCAATGTCGCATCCACGAACTCGCGCGTGCGCGCCCATGCAGCAGTCCAGTCCGAAAGCACCGCTCGCCCGTGATCGGTGATCGAGTAGTACTTGCGCGGCGGTCCGGAGACGCTCGGCTCCACGCGGCTCGTCAACAGCCCGTTGCCCTCCATCGAGCGCAAGACGGGATAGAGCGTTCCCTGCTTGACCGGAGCTTCCCCCCCTAGCCCGACCGACATGCCCTTCGCTATCTCGTATCCGTACATCGGCTCAGGCGAGCGTTCGAGCATCGCAAGCAGGACGAGCGATACCGTCCCGGCGTTCAGTTCCTTCTGGAACTTTCGAATCATGCTGTCGCGTTCAGCGTCCACGACTCACCTCCTCATTTGGCTCGCATGTCTCTGGTTGCCAATAGTACTTACTTCATACTAGTCATTGCCCACTATACTGCTAACTTCACACTAGTCAAGAGGGTTTCGGAATGTTTTCGAGAGATGGCCTCGTAGGCGAGGGCAGACGGGTGGCTGCCTTCGGAGCCTCCGCGGGCAGTCCTCGGTCAGCTCACCGGGCCTGATCGCACTCAGCGCGACACAGCCCCTTGCTCCACGTGTTTGCGAGTCGATTCTGCCCTCGTGCAGGCCCTAGCTCGGAATGAGCACGTTGGCGAACACGAGCCACGCCAGCAGGGACTTGGCGGTGAGGCTCAAGAAGACGTATGTGGCCTCGCCGAAGAGGTAGTCCTTCCACTTTCCTACCTGCTTGTACTGGAGGACCTGGTTGACGGCGAAGCTGTTGAAGAACACGAACATCGACACGAAGATCCAGTACACGAAGCTCGGCGTGAGATCGCTCGATCCCGGCCCCCACAGGTAGGCGGCGATCGCGATCCACGGGAAGATGCCTGCGATGCAGCCGAAGATGAACGATGTCCAGTCGGGCTTACCGGGCTGCTCGTACTTCTCCATCAGCCAGCCGAAGAGGATCATCGAGGCGTTCACGCCGAAGATCGCGGTGAGCGCGGCGATGTCGGTGATGCCCACGAGCGATGCGATGAGCACGACCATCAGTGACGAGCTGAGAGAGTACTCGACCCAGCGGAAGTAGTTGCGGTTCTTCTTGAGGCCTCCGACGTAGCTTCCGTAGGCCGGGCCGGCGATCACGAAGTGCGCGAGTGCCGAGAAGAACAGGAAGAGCGCGACCCCCATGCCGAGGTCGAATTGGAAGTACTCCTGCGGCGGGCTGTAGACGCCGGGTCCGGGCCGCACGCTGAGCCACGACGCCGTCACCTGGACGGCATACGACTCCGACAGGGCGACGATGGCCGCGCCCTGCGCGAGGTGGAACAAGCCCATCACGATGTTGTAGATCCGAAGACGTGTGTACCTCTGCTCCGTGTCTGCCATCCCTGTTCCTTTCATCGCGGTCCGCTGCTTTTCACCGGGCTCAAGCCTCGACACCTACGTCACCCGAGCACTGCGCATCCGGCTCACAAGACGATCGAGAAAGTCGATGACCGCCCTCGTTTCGACCGCATCGCAATCGCTCAGGGCAGCCGTCACGGCGTCCCCCATCGGCTGGAAATAGTCGACCGCGCCGAGCTGTGCCGACGAGGACACGTTCAGCAGGACCCGTCTGCGGTCCTCCGGGTCCCGGGTACGGGTGACGTGTCCGGCGCGCTCCAATCGAGCGATGAGTGCGGACGTGGCCGGCGAGCTCAGGCCGAGCGCCTCCCCGAGCTGTCCGGCAGTCAGCCGCACGCCCACTCGATGCGCTGCATCGAGCTGCGCCATGGCTCGCACGTCGGTGTGGTTCATGTCGTGTGCCGAAGCCCACGCCTCCGTGAATCGAAGTGTCTCCGCCACGTAGGCGCAGAGCAGGCCGACTATCGCATCACGCTGCGACGGGTGAGTGGCATCAACGGGGGACCCTGTGTCGTCTCGTGCCTTCATGCAAACGATATTATCTCCACGATGGAAACAATGCCAGGCCCGACCCTCCGATGCGTCGGTTGGCTCAGGGCCCGCTCAGCGCCCCGCCCGAATGGAAGACTAGGCTTCCTGAGAGACCGACGACTTCCGTCGTACCGAAGCACGCAGCCCGGGCCGACTATGCACCTAACCCGATGCCCTTGAAGAGGTGTCCCGGTCACGATCTGCCGGACGAATGAA
>SKKZ01000244.1 GCA_007123455.1 Coriobacteriia bacterium
GCGTTCGAAGTCGGCGTGAACGACCTGCCGCTCTCGATGATCCTCTCGTGGTACGAGCAGAAGGCCGTCGCCATCCTGCTGACGCTGCTCCACCTCGGCATCACCGATATCCGTCTCGGGCCGACCCTGCCCGCGTTCATCACACCGAATGTGCTGCAGGTTCTCGTGGACACCTTCGACATCAAGCCTCTCGCCGAGACTGCCGCCGAAGACCTCGCCACCATCCTCGGGACGGAGGCGGCGTAGCAATGAAGCGCGGCTGGTTCGTACTCGGACTGGTGACGATGTTCCTCGTCGCCGCCGCGGGGCTGGCTTTCGCGTTCGGAACCCCGCAGGCGCCCCCCACGCCTGCCGGCGTGAGCCCCCCGTCCTCTGCTGTCGCGGGGGACGGGGTGGCCTCACCATCCGATCCCGGCGCTTCTGACGGTCAGGGTTCTCCATTCGGCGGTGAGGTCGTCGAAGGCGAGATTCCCGCGCCGGATCCCGAGAGCCCCTTCGCGTTCCAGATACCCGGTTGCCGCTGTCACAGTGACGATCCGGTGGTCGTCGAGGAGCATGCGAGCTACCGGCTGAACCAGTGCCGGGGATGTCACGCCGGCAGCCCCCGATAACCATTCGCCGACAACGCCGTGCGGCAGCGGTGCGCGGGTAGTAACGTGGAGTCATGAGCGATGCCGCCGACATCCGGGTCCGTCTCCGACGCGTCTTCACGGCCGTCCCTCCTCCGGTGCGTCTCGGACTCTCACTCCTCGTCGCTGTCGTCGTCGGGCTTGTCGCCTTCGGAGCCTTCGCGAACCACGCCTACCAGGTCGGCCCCGCGCGCGTCGTCGCCGAGATCGTGCCTGTTCTGCGCGGCAGCACCGACGTGACCGTACCGCCGTTCGGCACCATATCCGCTCCTACCCACTCGGCACCTTTGCGCCTGCGGCTTACACTGGCCGAGGTCGACCTGCCCGCGCTTCAGGAGCTTGCGCTCGCGGGTGTGCCCGACACCGAGCTCCAGGAGCAGCTGCGCGACGAGGCGCTCGGTGGTGCCCGCCGTGCAGTATGGGAGGGTCTGCTGGCCGCTGCACTCGCCGCGGGTTTCGTCGGCTGGTCTCTGCGGCACCGCTGGCGTATGGTCGCGGCTTCAGCGCTCCTCGGTGTACTCGCACCGGGGCTACTGCTCGGCTGGGCGCTTTCCGCGCATGATCTCGATGCCTTTCGCACGCCGTCGTACCGCGGCGCGGTCGCGTATGCTCCCTCGCTCATCGAGCTCGTCCAGCGCCGCGCGGACCGGGTCGACGACCTCCAGCGGCAGATCGAGAAACTCGTTCGCGACCTGAACGGCTACTACCGTGCGCCGCAGAGCTTCGCGGCGGGCGGTGCGCTGCCGGACACCGTGCGCGTGCTGCACGTGAGTGACATCCATCTCGATCCCGTCGGACTCACGCTCACCCGCGAGATCGCTGACGAGTTCGACGTAGCTTTCATCATCGACACCGGTGATATCAACCACTACGGATCTGACGTCGAGGCGCACGTGGCCGCTTCCGAGGTACCGACGGGTTGGCCGTACGTGTTCATCCCCGGCAATCACGACTCGCCGGCGATCTCCGCGGCGCTCGACGCACTGCCACATGTGACCGTGCTCGACGAGACCTCGACCGTCGAGGCCGGCATAGGGATCTTCGGCGTGGCCGACCCGGCGTCCCGCGCTACCGGGTTCGAGCCCGATCCCGAAGCGATGCGCGCAGAGTCTCGCGCTATCGCTGCCCGCCTGCAGCTGCGCATCCGCTCGGGCGAGGACACCCCGACCGTGGTCGCGATGCACAACCCCGGCATGGCCGAGCCGTTCGCAGGCGTGGTGCCGCTCGTGCTCGTCGGGCACACTCACACGCCGGACCTCTCGCAACGTGACGGGACCTGGTTCCTCGACAACGGAACTACGGGCGGCATCCACTTCTCGGACCTGCGACCCGACCCGCACATACCGCATACCGCCTCGGTGCTCTATTTCACGGCAGACATGCCGCGACAGCTTGTCGCCATAGACCAGATCGAGGTGTACGGCATCACAGGACAATCGTCGTTGCGCCGGACCGTGATCGATTCCGGCCTCCTCGCGGAGGTCGAGTAGTAGCCGGTTCACATCCCGGGCAGCGCGGTACAGTATCATAGCCTCGGATAGCGTCGCTGCGCGCTGCTGACCGCACGATCCCGGAGGGCCGCATGTCTCAGGCAACCGAGCACCTGCACCGCTTGGCCACGGTCATCGGGCCTCGTCCCGCGACGACCGACGCCGAGGCCGAGGCGGCCGACTACATCGAGTCGGTCTTTCGCGAGAGAGGCGTCGACGTCGAGCGGCAAGAATTCGACTCGCCCCGCACGTACGGGTGGGCCTACGCCCTCTATCATCTGCTCACTATCGGTGCAGCCGTCGCGTCGGGCTGGAACTTCCTTGCCTGGCCCGCATTCGCGGTCTCGGCGCTTGTGGCGTTCACGTTCTGGATGGACCTGGACACACGATTCGGGCTTTCCGGCTGGCTGCCACCCAAGGGCCCGAGTCAGAACATCATCGCCCGCCACGTTCCCAGAGTTCGGCGCGGGGAGCGACCGACGCGCGTCGTCGTCGTGGCTCACTACGACTCGGCGAAGGCCTCGCTCGCGTTCGCTCCGTCGATGGTGAAGAATTTCAACGCCGCGTTCATGCTCATGAAGTGGTGCACCCTGCTCGTGCCGGCATTCGTTCTCGCCGGGGCGCTCCCTGTGACAGCGGCATGGGATCCGTGGCTGTGGTATGCGACGATCGCCGTGAGCGCCTACCTGGTAGTGCCCCTCGTCGTCAACGTTCATCGCGAGATCATCATGCCGGCGGTCGACGGGGCTAACGATAATGCGTCCGGGGTTGCGGTCATGCTCGGCGTGATGGAGCGGATCGTTCCCTCGCCCGACGATAGGGGCACGACATCGTTCCGTCCTGTCCGACAGGGCCCAGATGCCGCTCGCGAGGCGGATGTCGTGCCGGAAGGCGCGGAGCTGCGCTACGCACCCGCCGGCGTTCCCGAGGAGGACCCGACGGCGCTTCCTGACGATTTCGAGTGGGCCGAGAGCGCCCCGGAGCCCACCTCTGCCCAGGGCAGGCTTGAGTTCGAGACCATCGAGTTCGATGCCATCGGAGATCAGCCGCCCGTCGAGCCTGCGTCGTCCGCGGCGCCGCGGTCATCCGTCGAAGCCGCGCCTGCCGACTCCCCTGAGCGGGAGCGCCCTGGACTGCTCGGACGTATCGGCAGAAAGCGTAGCGGCGACGCTCCCGGCGTCGGAGGATGGCTCGGTGTCGGCAAGGATTTCGACGTGCGCGACGCCGGTCGCAAGATCGGCTCCTGGGAGAACTTCGCCGAGGACGACGACGAGGACGAGTTCGGCTTCAAAGGCGGCCGTGCGGGTGAGGACCCGCTCGGAGATCCCGATTTCGCCGCGGTCGAGGCGTCGCGCATTCGCCGCCGGGTCGCCGAGAACGTCGACCGTGCGCTTTCCGACAAGGAAGTCTGGTTCGTCGCGACCGGTGCCGAGGAGGCCGGAACATGGGGGATGCAGGCATTCCTCGATGCGTACGGACCCGATCTCAAAGGTGCCCTCATCATCAACATCGACCACGTCGGCACTGGATTGTTGCACATGGTGACCGAGGAGGGCATGGCCCGCCGCTACCGCTCCGACCGCCGTCTCGTCAGTGCCGGCAAGCGGGTGTCGCGCGAAAACGATCTGCCGGTTCGTGCCCGTCCGTACGTGGGGCTTTCCACCGACGCGACCCGTGCCCTCGCGCGCGGCTATCGCGCGATGAGCGTCATGGCGTTCGACTCCGACGGGCGGCTGCCCAATTGGCACTGGCACACCGATACTGAGGACCGGGTCGATCCGGCCAACCTCGAGCTGGCAGAGCGCTTCGTGACCGAGACGGTGCGCTCGCTCTAGCCTCCGGTCGGCCGACTACTCATTGCCGAACGACCGGTCGACCTTGACGCGCATGCTCTTGCGCCACGCGAGGCGGTCGGCGTAGAACGCCATCACCGTTCCGAGCATGGTGAACGCCGTGGCGATCCAGAACGCCGGCAGCATGAAGGCCGAGCGCTGCAACGCGACCACCACGATGGCAAACGCGATGAAACCCAGGTGCAGGAGACCCGAGCCGGTCTTCACGAGCCGGCCCTCCGTGAGGTAGGAAGGACCGCGAGCGCCTGCCACGGTCAGCACCACGACGCCGGCCTGGATGAGTGCTGCCAGGGCGAGGTAGACCGCGAGCCCGGTCTGGAAGCTTGCCGTGAGCACCCATGCGGCAAGCCCGACGAGGAGCATCGCTCCCGACACCACGACGAGCGCGGTCCGGTCGAAGAGGCGCTTGGGTACGCAGAGACCCATCACGATGACGAGCACGATGACCTGGGGAGCCGCTATGGCGTTCATCCACCACACGAAGTCTCCGTAGCCGGTGGTCTCGAATCCCGGAATCGCGGTCGTGGCCCACCAGATGTACAGCGTGCCGATGAACGACTGAACGCCAAGCGTGCCGAGGAGAGCCACGGTGATGACGGTCAATGCGAAGTCCCAGTTCTTGTGGCGTACGAGATCGGTCATCTCACTCATCTCACAGGTAGCTGTGCGCGCCGGGCACGATGTAGGTTGCCAGATAGGTGAGCAGCAGGACGAGGAAGGCAAGGATAGACAGTGCGGCGACCCACTTCCACATGCTACGTCGACGCAGATAGAGGCGTGCGTGTAGCAGTGCGGTGTAGAGGAGCCACATCATGATCGACATGTTGACCTTGCCCGACCACCACCAGCTCTCGCCCTGCCAGGCGATGATCGCCCAGGGGAAGCCAAGCAGCATGCCTGCGGTGAGCGGAAGGTAGCCGAGGCGGGCCCAGCGGTAGGAGGTGGTCTCGTATGCCGAGTGGCGCTCCCGCACCATAACCAGCGTCGCCACAAACGCGATCGCGAACGTCCCGTACGCGAAGAAGAGCGCGGGCGGGTGCACCCACATGTAGATCGTGTTGTAGTAGAACTGTCGCGCACCCTCCATGCCCTGGTATGCGCCGAACATCCGTGCCGGATCTCCGCTCGCCATCGCCTGAAGGTAGCCGAAGTACTGGCCGAGGAAGGAGGGCAACGGCTCGGTGAAGGGCTTGCCCCAGAGTGAAGCTCCTGCCATGAGCACGGCGAGTATGATGGCTACACCGGGCAGGAGCTCCTGACGATGCCTCCGGATCACCACCGCCATGAGGGCCAGCGTGAGTGCCCACACGTAGAGCTTCTCGGACTCGACCCAAAGCGGGACCGCCACCCTGCCGACGATGCGACCGGTATCCGGGCTCACCACTACCGCCAGGTCATAGAGGCGCCAGTGGAACCACGCAAGTACGATCTCGCCAATCAGCAGCACGAATGCGCTCGCTGCGACAGCAGGCCCGAGAAGCGGGCGCCACGCGGGAACCGTGGCGAGTGCCACCAGGAGTACCGCCGCGGCGGGCAGAAGCGCCTGTATCGGTGCCCCGATGGTGCCGAGTGTCTGGATCAGTTGAGCTATCTCTGCCTGCACGACGGCAGGATTCATGGGCATCGACTCCGTGGGGTCGCGTCCGTCCATTATACTTTGCACGAAATCAGGATGCCGTCCAGAACCAGTGCTTGGGAGCCTATGTGGTCAGCCCCAACCGATTCACCAAGGCGCTCACCCGCAGCGCACAGGTCTCGTGGCGTGAACGGCCGACACGCTACGACATAGAGGCCCTTCACGCGAACATCGCGAGGGTCGGTCTCGTGATACGGGTCCGTTGGGCCCTGGTAGCCGCCTTGAGCGTCTTCACCGCTCTCGGCGTTTGGGTCTACTCGGCGGAGGTGCCCTGGTCGGAGCTTTCGGCCAACATCCGCGTCCCTGCTCTTGCGGTGGCGTTCGTCTGCCTCTACAACGCCTACTACCATCTTACGTACCGGCGTCTGGGCAACATCGCCTTTCTCAACCACGCGCAGTTGCTCTTCGATGTCATCGTGGTCACTGTGCTCGTGTACTACTCGGGCGGGGTGAACTCGTGGTTCTATGCGATGTATGCACTGTTCGTCCTGGAGGCTGCGTTCATTCTGCCCAGGCCGCGGGACAC
>SKKZ01000204.1 GCA_007123455.1 Coriobacteriia bacterium
GGTCGAGCACGCCCGTCACCGTGAGCTGCATCGCCACGACAGCGACCAGGATGATGAAGATCATCACGACGACGGAGCTGATCTGCCGGGGCACGCCCCGTGTCCGCAGAGAGTCCACCACAGGGACGAAGAGCACACCGATCACCATAGCGAGGACCAGAGGCACGATGAGTCCCGCGGTGAAGCTGACGAACCAGCCGAGCACCGACGCCGTTAGCACCACGCCACCCAGCAGCCACCCGCGCACGCCCACCTTCCAGAGCCACGGCGGCGCCAGGTGCTTGAGATCGTCCATCTCGTCCCCTCTAACGAGAGAGAGCGCCACCTCGTAGACCGGTGCTCTCGACCGATTCACATCCATGTGTGGAACTGATTTTGGTTCAGTTTCCACTCGAACTCCGCCGTTTGCAAGTTGCCGGGCGACACGTGACGCCGCCCGGACCGCGCGATGCTTGCACTTGAAGATGTCGGAGCGGATCGTACGACACGACCGTCGAGAACGGGGGTGGCGTGGCGTCCGAGGCTGTACGGGATGCCGGGAGCCTGCCGGAACTCATGGCGAGCCGTGAGCGGTTATCATCCCGCCGGTCTACGTGCCCAGAAGAGATGCGTTATCCGAAGCCCCTCGACGCTGTGCTCGTCGATGACATCGAAACCCGCGCGCTCGTAGATCTTGCGTGAGCGATCGCCTGCCGTCTGGATGTAGACGCCTGTGCACCTCGTCTCGGTGGTGCAGTGTTCGAGCACCCGCTCGAGCAGCGTGCGTCCGATACCGCGCCCCTCGTAGCCCGGTTCCACGCCGAGTGCGTTGAGCAGCAGGTACGGCCGCGGGACGCGCCGACTGGGCCTTGCCGCGAAGCCGATACGCATCGTACCTCTGCGGAGTCGCGGGAGAAGCGCGGCCCACGCCCGGATCGCGCTCAGCACCTGCCGCCACCCGAGACGGGAGGTTGCAGCGGCTCCGACGACGCGATCGTCGGCCAACGCGACGAAGACGGGGTCTCCCTCGTTGAGGGCGGCATGTAGTTGCCGCGCCATGGCACGGCAGTGCCGGCCCTGTACCGCCGGGTCCTCGAGATCGAAGAGGCGCTCGGATATCGGCTCGGCGCGAAAGGCCCTCGACAATACCTCCGCTGCTTCGGGCACCTGCTCAGAAGAGAGCGGTTCGAACCGCACACGTCCGCCCGAGTCGCTCATTCGACGACTACGGTGCCATCCATCCCTGGATGGATGGTGCACGTGTATTCATAGACACCCGGCTCATCGAACGTGTGACTGAAGGTGCCGCCTTCACCGATGTTGCCGCTGCTGAAGTTGTCTCCGACCACATTATGTATGACGGGGTCCTCGTTGACCCACGTCACGGTCTCACCGGCCGAGATGGTGACCGAAGATGGCTCGAACATCTCATTGCGCATCTCGACAGTGGCGTCACCGGGCATCACGTCGTCGACCGGCAGAGGTGGCTCCTCCTCGCACCCGACGAGCATCATGGCCGCCCCAACGAGCAGCACCATGGCTGCTACGGAGATCAGTGACCGTTTCATGCCAGGCCCTCCTCTCGCGCGCGGTCCCTGCTCAGGCCTGTCCGGAGTCTCAGGACCACGCCATCATGTATTGGTTCATTCCCACCTTCATGGTGTCCTGCGATCCCGACCGTGTGCGTGCACGAAATCGGAGTGCGGGTATATAGCCGAGTGACCCTGAAATCAACAGACGATCGGAGGATCGAGATGACTCACGAACTTCCCCCGCTGCCGTACGCCAACGACGCACTCGAGCCCAACATCTCGAGCGAGACGCTCGACTACCATCATGGCAAGCATCACCAGACCTACGTGACCAAGCTCAACGATCAGATCCCGGGTACGGAGTTCGAGGACATGCCCCTGGAGGAGATAGTCGCGAAGTCTTCAGGCGGCGTGTTCAACAACGCAGCTCAGGTCTGGAACCACACGTTCTTCTGGAACTGCCTGTCTCCGCACGGTGGGGGAGCACCCGACGGGGCCCTGGCCCGGGCGATCGAAGAGACTTTCGGTTCATTCGATGAGTTCAAGGAGGAGTTCACGAAGTCCGCCACCACACTGTTCGGTTCCGGATGGACGTGGTTGGTGAGGAACGGCGATGGCGCTCTTGCCCTCGTCAACACCAGCAATGCGGGAAATCCTTTGACAAGCGGACAAACACCATTGTTGACCTGTGATGTGTGGGAGCACGCTTACTACATCGACTACCGCAATCAGCGCCCGAAGTTCATCGAGGCTTTCTGGAACGTGGTGAACTGGGACTTCGTTTCGGAGAACTTCTCCGGCCGGTGAGCGGCTAACGATGGGCTATTCGAATCAGCGCCGACTATCGGGACGGAGGATTCGGGTTGGGCATCGCGATAATCACCGGTGGCTCGCGGGGACTGGGTGCGGCACTGTGTGATCTGTACCGTGAACGAGGCTGGCGTGTCCTGGAGTTCTCCCGGTCGGCGCCGCACGCTTACAGCGTGCGGCTCGATCTTTCGGACATACGCAACGTCCCTGATGCGCTCGGGGAGGAACTCCGGTCGCTGGCTGCCTTCGATGCCCGGGAAGTGGTTGCGATCGGTAACGCGTCGATGCTCGGTCCGGTCGGACCTGTAGAGGGCTCATCGCCTGAAGAAATCGCCACACACCTCCACGTCAACGTGGTCTCTGCGGTCCTGTTCGCCCGGGCTTTCGTCGAAGCCTTCCAGGGTCACACCTGTCCGAAGACGTTCGTCAACATCTCCAGTGGTGCGGCGAACAGGGGTTCTGCAGGCTGGTCGCTCTACGGCGCCAGTAAAGCGGCACTTGAGAACTTCGTGCGCGCCGTCGCGCTCGAGCAGGAAGGGCACACGGAGCCGATTCGCGCGATAAGCATCAACCCCGGGGTGATGGATACCGTCATGCAGGAGGAGGTCCGCGCCTCGCGGCCGGAGGACTTCCCTGCCGTTGAGCGCTACGCGCGCTTGCACCGAGAAGGCCGCCTCGCCTCTCCAGCATCGATTGCGTCGCAGATTGCTGAGATCGTGGCGACGCGTCCGGAATCGGGAGGCGTTTACTCGGCGCAGTAGTGGCCGGTACGGGCAGAAGTCAGTATACGAGTGCGATCCGGAGAAGGTCACCGCCGACTGCACCGGCGGCAAGAAGTAGGGCCAAGAGGAGCGCCGGATCGAAGACGATGCCCCGCACACACGCGGGGCATCACTGTTTCGGGGTCGGCACTGTGAACGCCGGTCACATCGCAGCGGCAGCAGCGGCCAGCAGGATCAAGAAGGCAAGTAGAGCCAGTGCTCCGTGTGCGACCACGGCGGCGGAGGGCAGCGGTTTGCCGCGCCGGTGGAACCCCACAGCCAGCGTCAGGCCGCCAAACGCCGCCAGCACGAAGATCGCCAGCGCCCAGGCTGCGGACCCGCTGAACTCAGGCCACACTTCCAGCAACAGCAGCACGAGACCGGACGCGGCGAGCACGCCGTGCAGCAAAGCCAGTGGGATCGGCGGTGTCGCCTTGCCGCGAAACCGCATGAAGGCCATCGTTGCCCCGCCCAGCGCAGCTACGGCTAACAGGCCTATGACTATCGCTAGCATCGCTCTTGCCTCCAATGACTGCTCCGATACTCTAAGTTCAGGGTTACCCCCGTCCCGGGGGTTCGAATCCTTTCTCGCAATCTGTAAGACTCACGATGACGCTGCCCCTGCTCGAAGCAGGTCGGGTACGATTTTGGTCGCCCGCAGCGATGAGAACAGAAGGAGGAGAGTGAACGTGACCGAGACCATCGCAGATGCGTTGGGAGTCTCGACGACGGTCGTGTGGGGACTGTTCGTCCTAATCGCGGTTCAACTCGCCGTGCAGATATGGGCACTGGTCGACCTTGCGCGCCGACCGCGGGTCCGGTTCGAGCGGAAGTGGATCTGGGCGTTGGTCATCATCATCGGAGGTAACTCGTTTCTCGGCCCGATCATCTATGCGGCCGTCGGACGCAGCGTTCCCGGAGAGGTCGCTGCAGTTGAGGCGGGCGAAGGTGCCGCGTCGAACGGCGAGCGCACCCGCCGTGCGGTCGACACACTCTATGGCGGGAGCGAGGGCCGGTGAGCGCGGCGATCGAGCTCACCGGCTTGACGAAGGTGTACAAGGAGACACGCGCGCTCGACGGGGTCGACCTCTCCGTTCCCGAGGGCTCGGTGTACGGCTTCCTCGGTCCCAACGGTGCCGGAAAGACGACGGCCCTGCGGATCCTCACAGGATTGGCCCGTCCGACAACAGGTGGCGCGAAAGTGTTCGGTCACGATGTCGTGCACGCGACCAACGAGGTACGTTCGCTCATCGGGTTCCTGCCTGACGTCCCCGGGTACTACCCGTGGATGACTGCCGAGGAGTTCTTGCGCTTCTCGGGCCGACTGTTCGGCGTTGAGGGTTCCGTGCTCGATGCTCGCGTCGCGTCTCTCCTGGACATGGCCGGCCTGGCAGGGGTCAGGCAGCAGGTCGGAGGCTACTCGCGGGGTATGCGACAGCGCCTCGGCGTGGCGCAAGCGCTCATCAACGCACCGCGAGTGCTCATGCTCGACGAACCGACGAGTGCGCTCGACCCGATGGGTCGCAAGGACGTGCTCGAGATGATCCGGGCCCTGAGCGGCAAGACGACAGTCTTCTTCTCGACGCACATCCTGACCGACGTGGAGCGTGTGTGTGACACGGTCGCAATCCTCGATCACGGTCGAGTCCTCCGTCAGGCTTCAATGGCCGAACTCAAGAGAGAAGGCCATGCGCTGAAGATACTGGTCGAGGTCGAGCAGGGGGCCGAGGATCTCGAGCCGCTGCTCGCCGCCGAGCCCTGGAGTGTGGAGTGCGAGCGTGAAGGGCAGATCATCAGATGCGTGGTCTCCGACATCGGGGAGGCCCGGCGCTCGGTTCCGGCTATGGTGGCCGGGCAGCACCTGTCTCTCGTCCGGATGGTGGATGAGGAGCCGACGCTCGAAGACGTGTTCGTCGACTTGGTGGGAGGGAGGTCCTGATGCACGGGTTCTCGGTGTTCCTCGTCAAGGAGATGACCGAGGTACGGCGTACGTGGCGGTTGTACGTCATTCCGGGGATCATGCTCTTCATCGGCCTGATGAGTCCCATTCTTGCGGAGGTCACGCCGAGCCTGGTGTCGTCGATGGCAAGCTCTGAGGGGCAAGGTATCGTCATCGAGATTCCGCCGGCGACGACTGTCGACGCTTACTTGCAGTTCAGCAACAACGCGATGCAGATCGCACTCATCGCGCTGATCATCACTGTAGCGGGCGCGATTGCCGGAGAACGCCGCAGCGGGACGGCACAGCTCGTCCTGACCAAACCGGTGTCCAGGACCGCTATGGTGGTCGCGAAGACGCTCTCGAACTGCCTGTTGATGCTGGTTGCGACCATCGTGAGCGCAGCAATCTGCGTCGGGGTGACCGCGGTGATGTTCGGCACCGAGCTACTCGCCGAGTTCGCGGCGTGGGTCGCCCTGTTCTACCTCCTCGCGTGCCTCTTCGTGGCCCTTGCCGTCATGCTCTCCGTAGTATTGAAATCCCAGGCCGGCGCAGCTGGTGCAGGAATCGCGATCTACTTCGCTCTCACGATCCTCTCGCTCTGGGACGTGCTCCGGGAGTACACGCCTGTCGGACTCCTGGGTGCGGGAGACCGCATCCTCACCGGTGCGACCGACGTCCCGGTTCTCTGGCCGGTCGCAACGGGACTCCTCATGATCGGTGTTCTCGTCGGGCTGGCATCGTGGGCGTTTCGAAGGCAAGAGCTCTAAGACAGGCTCGCCCGGTCCGCACAGGAGCACCGCGGACAATACTGACGGGACCCATAAGTCGGATCGGGCTCGAATCAGGCGCGCAGCCGGTCCAATTCCTCGCCCAGATGCCAGTAGATCTCGGAGAACGTCGGGAACTGGAACATAAGGTCACGCAGTTCCATGTAAGGCAGTCGCGCCTTGATTGCGACCGACGCAACGTGGATGAAC
>SKKZ01000251.1 GCA_007123455.1 Coriobacteriia bacterium
ACGCTGCACACCCCCAGTCAGCGGCCCAAATGGCCGCTGTCGACATCGTACTCGATGAGATCGGTGCGACTGGAAGCCCTCGCGTGCTCGTTCTCAACAAGGTCGACCTGCTGCCTGCCGATGAGCGGGCACGGATGGCCTCACGCTATCCCGATGCGGTTCTGCTGTCAGCGGCAAACGGTGAGGGGACTGAGCGTCTGCTCGAGAGACTCGCTGCTGAGGCATCCCGGGGCAGCACTACGATGACCGTGCTGGTACCGTATACGAGAGGTGAGCTCGTGCAGCTCGCCCACGAGCGGACGCACCTGGTGAGCGAGCGTCATACACCGGAGGGAACCCAGCTCGTCATGAGAGTCCCGTCGGATATCGTGCCTCACTTCTCAGAGCATGAGATTGAACCCATAAGCGTCGTCGAGGCAGACACGCCCGAATAGGACACTCTGACCGTCGGGATCAGATGCGACGGAACAATGCCACGACCGTACCGAGTATGGTCACGTCCCGCGCGTAGATCGGCTCGAGCGACGCATTCTCCGGCTGGAGCCGTACGCGATCGGCTTCCTTGTAGAAGCGCTTGACCGTAGCATCGTCTTCCAGGAGCGCGACGACGATGTCGCCGTTCGATGCGGTGTTCTGCTGGCGGACCACGACGTAGTCACCATCGAGGATCCCGGCCTCGATCATCGAATCGCCCCGGACGCGCAGGATGAACGTCGACTCGTCAGCCATCTCCACCGGCAGGGACATCGTCGCTTCGATGTTCTCGGCAGCGAGAAGGGGAGAGCCCGCGGCCACCTGCCCTACGAGGGGCACCGCGCGCACCGCACCATAGTCGATCGCACGGTCTGTGTCGCGATAGTCAAGAACCTCGAGTGCGCGAGGCTTCGAGGGATCCCGACGCAAGAATCCCTTGTCCTCGAGCGCCGCAAGGTGCGAGTGGACCGTCGACGAAGACGAGAGGCCTACAGCCTCGCCGATCTCGCGGACCGACGGTGGAAAGCCCCGTCGATGGATCTCGGCCCGGATGAAGTCGAGTATCTGTCGCTGACGATCGGTCATCTCGCGCTTGTAGGACATCGTGTCCTCCTCCAGCACCGAAAGCGTGTTCGACGGCAGTGTAGTACATCGCGCACTCGGCACGCAAACATGCGTTCGCCCCTGCACATTGCAATCGAACATATGTTTGGTATCATTGGTGCGAACACACGTTCGGCGTTGATGTCAGACCCGGATCGTACGGTCCACTCACAGACCGGCAGAAGAGCAGGAGGGGACACGGCCATGCACGCACAGATGGTTTCAGGCGACCTGGAGCGGCGACACGCATCTCAGGCACATCCTTCACGCAGATGCGGGAGTCGCGCCGTACCGGCCCCGATGCGTGGGCCGGGCGTGCTACTAGAGTGGGCCGCCGTTGCAATGGTGGGCCTCGCTCTGATCATCGCATCGCTGAACCTCGTGGCGCCTGCCACGACTGATATTGTGGATACTCTCCCTGTCCGGGTAGAGCAGGGTGACTCTCTCTGGAGCCTTGCCTCCGCGCACCGGGTACACGGACTCACAACCGCACAGACCGCCGATCTGATACGCGAGATCAACGGTCTTTCCGGGTCTGTCGTATTCGCAGGACAGCTGCTCGAGGTTCCCCGGCCCGATGAGTCACAGAGATCGTATGTTCGGCGGTGAAGTGATCCTGCGCCTGCACACGTGACCGGAAGATCGTGACGTTCGTGCACCGATTCAGCGTTGTAGGTGCTACATCTTGTGTGCTAGGCTCACCCGTAGTCAAGATATAGGGGTGAGCCGGATGCGGTGTCCGTTCTGCGGTCACGGTGAGACGAAGGTCGTCGATTCGCGTGTATCCGAGTCCCAGGATGCAATCAGGCGCAGGCGGGAATGCCTCTCGTGTGAGAAGCGTTTCACTACGTACGAGCGGCGCGAAGAGATGCCGCTCATGGTGTCGAAGCGTGACGGCACCACCGAGCCTTTCGAACGCGGCAAACTCCTCAGAGGCCTCATTGTCGCCACCGCCAAGCGCGACGTCTCCACCGAGCAACTCGAAGGCCTCATCGGCGACATCGAGTCGGAACTCCACAACGAGTTTCGCTACGAGATTGATTCCAAGGTGCTGGGAGACATGGTGCTCGAGCGCCTCAGGCTCCTCGACAAGGTCGCTTATGTGCGCTTCGCCTCGGTCTACAAGTCGTTCGAGGACGTTGACGAGTTCACATCGGAGCTTCGCGGGTTGAAACGTTGAGCCGGTCCGGCAACCTGCCGCACGCTCGCGTCGAACGGGTCCGTCGGCCGAGTGGCGGATGGTTCGTTATCTCGAGGGGGGCGTGGCACATCTCGTGCGTGTGAAGGTCCGACTCATAGACAAGGGGCTGCCTCTCCCGGCATACGCTCATCACGGTGACGCCGGGCTCGACCTCTACGCTGCCGCGCCCGTCACACTCCAACCCTTCAGCCGGGCCCTCGTGCCTACCGGCATCGCAGTGGCGATACCCGAGGGCTATGCGGGCTTCGTTCAGCCGCGCAGCGGACTTGCGATGCGCAGTGGCCTGGGACTAGTGAACACTCCCGGCCTCATAGACAGTCACTACCGTGGCGAGATCAAGGTGATTCTCATCAATCTCGATCCCGACACCCCGATCGGGATCGAGCGTGGTGACAAGATCGCTCAGCTCGTCATCCAACCAGTCGTCCGCGCAGACCTCGTCGAGACTGAGACGCTCGACGACACAGTGCGAGGGGAGGGCGGGTTTGGCAGCACCGGCGTGTGAGTCCCCGAGGATCAGGGTTGCAGCCCTGATCCTTCTCGACGGCCAGGTGCTCCTCGTGCGCCATCGCAAAGGCCACCGCTCGTACCATCTGCTGCCAGGTGGAGGCGTCGAGAAGGGCGAGACTCTCCGCGAGGCTCTCATCAGGGAGGTTGCAGAGGAGACCGGTCTGGTGGCCGAGATCGGCAGGCCCCTGGTAATCAACGACACCATCGACCCTGCGGGCACGCGGCATCTCCTGAACATCACGTTTGCGGCTACAGTCGTCGGCGGATCTCTGACGGCCGACCCGACGGATCATCGCATCGAGGGGCTTGACCTTGTGGACCCCTCGGGACTCGCCGTGCTCGATCTTCGTCCACCGATCGCCATCGAGCTTGTCGCGGCGATCGCGGCGGGCGACGCATTTCACGCCACCTACCTGGGCCCACTCTTCACCGAAGAGTGACCACCCGCATATGAACGTTCGGCACCGACGCGAAAGGGGACGCCTGCAAATCGACCACGCTGGACACCACGAACGCTCTAACCGACACGAGTAGAAGTAAGGGAGTGAGATGGAGAGCTTCTTCAAGTTCAGGGAGCGCGGCACCGACCTCAGGACCGAGGTCATAGCCGGCATAGCGACGTTCATGACGATGGCGTACATCATCTTCGTGAATCCCGGCATCTTGTCCGCGGCCGGGGTCCCGTTCGCCGGGGCGGCGACCGCGACGGCACTCGGCGCTGCACTGATGTGTATCTGTATGGGACTCATCACCAACCGCCCGTTCGCACTTGCGTCCGGCATGGGGCTCAATGCGGTCGTGACATTCTCGGTGATCGGCTTCCAGCAAGCCAACGTACCGTGGCAGGTGGGAATGTCCGTCATCTTCATCGAGGGCCTGATCATCCTCATCCTCGTCCTTACGGGACTGCGTGAAGCGGTAATGAACGCGATACCCCTCGACCTCAAGCGTGCGATCGGTGTGGGTATCGGCTTGTTCATCACCACCATCGGACTCAACCAGGGCGGCATCATCCGACCCGCACCGATCACGCTGGTATCCCTCGGTGACTTCACACAGCCCTACGTATGGGTGAGCCTCATCGGCCTCGGTGCGATCCTCGTCTTCATGGCCCTGTGCGCATCAAGGGCGACATCCTCTGGGGCATTCTCGTTGCCACCGCTGCGGCTCTCGTATTCGGCGTCACCCGGCTACCGGACACCGTGGCTGCGCCACTGGACTTCTCGACCTTCTTCGCACCGTTCCAGCAGGTCGAAGGCGGTATGGCTATCACCCAGGTGTTCACTCCTGTGCTCCTTGTGGCTATCTTCGCCATCATGCTCACCGACTTCTTCGACACGATGGGCACCGTCGTAGCAGTGGGTGAACAGGCGGGATTCGTCAGCCCGGACGGTGACGTTCCCGGCATCCGTGAGATCCTCGTGGTCGACTCGGCTGCCGCCAGCGTCGGAGGCCTGTTCGGCGCGAGCTCGATCACGACCTACATCGAGTCGGCTGCCGGTGTCGCCGAAGGTGGTCGTACCGGACTCACCCCGGTCATCACCGGTATCTTCTTCTTCGCGGCCGCATTCTTCGCGCCCGTAGTCGCGATGGTAGGAGGGGGCTCCATCATCCCGAACGAAGTCCAGTACGCTCTGTACGGAGGATCGGGCTTCCAGGCGCCTCCCGGCGAATTCTACGTGTATCCCATCACGGCAGGGGCGCTCATCATCGTCGGCTTCCTCATGATGCAAACGGTACGTGAGATCCCCTGGACCGACCTCGAGGAGGCTTTCCCCGCATTCCTCACCATCGTCGGCATCCCGCTCACCTACAACATCAGCTACGGCATCGGTTTCGGCTTCATCAGTTGGGTGCTCATCAAGGTCTTCCACGGCAAGGTCCGTGAGATTCACTGGCTCATGTGGGTCGTGAGTATCGCATTCGTTCTCGCGTTCCTCGAGCCCGCTCTCATGGCACTCGTGGGCTAGGGGCAGTCTGGCGAGTGCATGGTCCCGTGCATGGCGCTCGCGGTGGTCGTCGACGTGGTTACTGAATCCGCGCCTGCCGCCCGAGAGCAAGAGACTAGCCGGCAGCTGACGCTGCCGTGCGAGCAAGACACCGCTCACGGCGGAGCGTGTCTCGCATAGACAGGCCCCGGACTGCGAACACTGCGCGGTCCGGGGCCTGTCGCACGTATGAACAGCACAACAAGGCGATCACGGCGCCCTGTTCGCCGCACCTCTACACTCACCACAAGACCTCAGGACCCAGGACCCCTCTCTCGGCGCTCACAGTCCCCTTCTGCTACAGCCAGGTTAAGCTGATAATGTATCTTATGGTAAGTCCCGAAGTTCGATTGCAAGTATGCCCTCTGCCCTGCCAGCGGGATTGCGGCCCGGCGTGAGAACCTGTCTCCAGGGGCACTACCTGTCGCTCATATACGCGGATTCGAACTGCGACTTCGTGAGATCGTCCAGGTCGTCAGCGGCGGACACGAGATACTCGTGGGCCTCATCAGAATCGGTGAACCGTGCAAGGGACGTCACGCGCTCTTCGTCGTCCAGAGTGACAGCCTCGACGACCCACTCCTCCCGCTCCTCCGGCAACTCGGCCGATGGAGATCGGTAGAGGATGTCTTCACGCCATTCGAATGCCGGTTCTTCGGTAGCGTCGATGCGCGTGACCCGGAGACGATAGAACTCTGAGGCTGCCCCGATGATCTTGTCCACGAATGCTCACGCGTACCCTTCAGGTCCGTGCGGTCACTCCTCTAGTTCGGTGTATTGCGGGCTGGCGGATACGTAACCCTCAACACCCTGCTCGTCCCTGACGTGGTACCAGCCCTCAACCGTGCCCAGGTGTTCCAGTCGGGTTCCCCGGCCGAAGCCACGGATGAGCTCACCATCGCGCGATGGTTCGCGTCGGAAATTGAGTCCTTCGATGAGAACGACCACCGTACCCGCACTCTCGGCCTCATCGGGAGCCTCGCCTGTCTCGTCTTCCGGCTCCTCGGCAACACCATCGGGTGTCGGCGTAGTCTCTTCGACGGGCGCGACGGGAGGCGCATCACCCCGGTAGTCGCGCCACCAACCGTTGACGAGCATCACTAACACGAGCAAGACAGCTATACCGGCGACTGCCCGCCCGATACGGCTCGCACTACTCATATGTACAACCCTC
>SKKZ01000063.1 GCA_007123455.1 Coriobacteriia bacterium
CCGTTCGGTGTGGGTGGACGGTCCAGCGACGCCGACGGCTGCCGACATCATCGTTCCAGGCGATCCGTCATCGGCTGCGTTCATGGTGGCCGCGGGGATACTCGTGCCCGGCAGCCGTGTCACAATCCCCGGCGTGGGCCTGAACCCGACAAGGATCGCATTCCTTGACGTTCTCGACCGCTTCGGCGCGGACGTGCGCCTTGAGCCGTCTGCATCAGCGGGTGCCGAGCCCGTCGGATCGATACACGCCGCACACGCCGCACACGGCGCAGCGCTTCACTCGACTGTCATTCACGCAGCGGAGGTTCCCGCTCTCGTCGATGAGATCCCGGTTCTTGCGTTGATGGCGACACAGGCCGAGGGAGCGACCCGCTTCGAGGACGTAGGGGAGCTCCGCTTCAAAGAATCGGACCGCCTGGCCGCCATCATCGAGGGACTGGTCGCGCTCGGTGGCTCGGCTCGCGCAGAGGGAGACGCCCTGGTGGTCGAAGGGCCCACACCTCTCAACGGGACAACGCTCGATAGCAAGGGTGACCATCGCCTTGCAATGACGTGGGCACTCGCGGGCCTCGTCGCCGAGTCCCCGGTCACCGTCACTGGTTTCGAGGCTGTCGGTGTCTCGTATCCGAGGTTCGCAGCAGACCTGGCTGTTCTGGGAGCGGCGAGTTGAGTGTGGCTCGCGTGATATGATGCGCCGCGCATCACGCTACCATCATACGAACAGGAGTACTGCGTCGTGATCATCGCAATCGACGGACCGGCTGCCTCGGGTAAGTCCACGGTAGCCAAAGAGCTTGCGCGCCGGATCGGAGCCCACTATCTCGACACCGGTGCCATGTATCGCGCCGTCGCGCTGATTGCGCTGGAGCGTGACGTCCCGCTTTCGGACCAGGACGCAGTGGCCGATCTGGCGGCAGCGCTCACGATCGAGTTCGTGCACGCGGGCGATTCTCCGATCCCTACGGGGATCATTCTGGATGGCACCGACGTCACGCAGGCGATCCGCACCCCTGCGGTCGACGATGCCGTGAGTGCAGTCGCCGGTATGCCCGCGGTGCGCACGGCGCTCGTTGCGCAGCAACGCCGGATCGCAGCGGGATCCCGTGCGATAGTCCTTGAGGGACGCGACATCGGGACCGTCGTGTTTCCCGATGCCGAAGTGAAGGTCTTCCTGACGGCCTCGACCGAAGAGCGTGCTCGCCGCAGGCACGCGGAGATGTCCGATCGCGGTCATGACATGGATGAGCGCGCTGTTCGCACGGGCCTGGAGCGTCGAGATCAGGCAGACTCGTCTCGGCAGGCAGCTCCGCTGGTAGCTGCAGAAGACGCAGTCGTCCTGGATACGACAGCGCTCTCTATAGATGAGGTCGTGGATGCTGTCGCGACCCTGGCGGAGCAACGAATGCCGTGAGTGAAGCGCTCGCACATCTGCTGCGCGCGGTGCCCGCCCGGGTGCTTCTTGCCGCCTATCGCACCCGTTTCATCGGTGCGGAAAACGTGCCGGCGGGTGGTGCGATTCTGGCAGGCAACCACGTCTCGTATGCAGACCCTGTACTTCTGTGGTGTGGCGCACCCCGGCCCGTGCACTTCATGGCCAAAGCGGAGCTGTGGGAGTCGCGTCTCATCGGTGGCGCGATCGAGCGACTACTCGCCTTCCCGGTGCACCGCGGTGCACCCGACCGTGCGGCGCTGCGCGTGGCAAGCTCGCTGCTTGCCGAAGGGAAGCTCGTCGGCATGTTCCCTGAAGGTACCAGACATCGTGCACAGAACTCCGACGGACTCGGAGAAGCCAACGCGGGTGTCGCGTTCCTGGCCCTGCGCTCAGGTGTCCCCGTTGTTCCTGTAGGCATCCACGGGACTGAGGCGATAGTGCCGCCCGGCGCACGCATCCCGAGATTCCCGCGCATCACGATACGCTATGGTGAGCCCGTGCTACCTGATGAGTTTGGCGGTGGCGAACGCAAGGAACGTATCGAGGGGATGACGCGCGAGATCATGGCTCGTATCGTCCGCGCGCGAGATCTTGCCCGGGAGGGATAGCGATGCAGATACGGGTCGCCCGCCATGCGGGGGTCTGCTATGGAGTAGAACGTGCTCTCGAACTTGCCGACGAGGCTGCCGGGAGCGGGAAACGGGTGCGCACACTCGGCCCGCTGATCCACAACCCTCAGGCGGTGGCCGAACTGAAGAGTCGGGGAGTCGAGGTGGCAGCGTGCCTGGATGAGGCTGATGACGGTACGCTCGTCATCCGCTCTCATGGCGTGGATCCTGCGACGATCGATGCGGCTCGCGCCAAAGGGCTCGATGTCGTCGATGCGACCTGCCCGTTCGTCAGCAAAGCTCACGAGGCAGCCCGTGAGTTGAAGGCCGCCGGCTACACGGTCGTCATCGTCGGCGAGGCCGAGCATCCCGAGGTCGAAGGAATCTGCGCCCACGCCGGCGGTAGCGCGATCATCATCCAGAGTCCCGACGAGCTTCCTTCCCGCTTCTCGAACCGCCGGATCGGGGTGGTCGTTCAGACGACGCAATCCGTCGACCGTCTTGAAGCAGTCGTCCAGGCCATTCTGCCGCGGGTTGCCGAGCTACGGGTGTTCAACACGATCTGCTCGGCCACAGCCAAGAGACAACTTTCCGCGGAGGAACTTGCACGTGAGGTCGATGTGATGGTGGTAGTCGGGGGTCACAATTCGGGCAATACCACCCGTCTCGCCGAGATATGCTTGCGCGTCAACCCACGGACTCACCACGTCGAAACCGCCGACGAACTCGATCAATCGTGGTTCGACGGTGCGACCGTCGTCGGTGTCACCGCAGGTGCATCGACGCCCGATGCGCAGATGGCAGGAGTCATCGCTGCCATAGAGGCACTCGGGTAAGGTGTACCCGGACCGGACATACGGTAGCGCGAGGACGGATTGCCCGACAGGTGCGGTCCTGGTCAGCGTGGAACCGGGCGGGCCGGCCGACCGCGTCGGCCTGACACCCGGTGAGGTCATCTCTACTGCCAACGGACGCCCCCTTCGCGACATCATCGACTGGCGGTGGGAGAGCGACGGCTTCTCTGTCGAAGTCGAGGTGTCTTCGGACGGTGCTACACGCAGACTGGTGCTGGAGCGGGATCCTGAAGAAGGGTGGGGCCTGGACTTCTGCGATGTCGTTTTCGACGGTGTGCGCACATGCCGGAACCGATGTGCATTCTGCTTCATGACCCAGTTGCCGGCCGGTCTCAGGCCTGCCCTGTACGTACGAGACGACGACTACCGACTCTCGTTCTTGCACGGCAATTTCGTGACACTCACCAATCTCGACGATACCGACGTCGATCGGATCGTCGACCAGCGTCTCACTCCGCTGTACGTATCGTTGCACGCAGTGAACCCTCACGTGCGCGAGCATCTGGTGTGTGCCCGGGAAGACCGTGCACTGGAGACAGCGGACGAACTGCTCGCAGCTGGAATCGAGCTACACGTCCAGATCGTTCTGGTTCCCGGCGTCAATGACGGCGCCGAGCTCGAGGCGACGCTCACGTGGCTCGCCGCCCGCGAAGGTGTGCGTTCGGTGGGTGTAGTCCCGCTCGGCTACACACGCCATCAGACCCGCTTCAGCTACTCGTACGAGTCCGCCTCGGCGTCCGCGGCGGTCCTCGATCAGCTCGCCCCGTGGCAGACCGCCTTCACCAAGCGTGACGGCATGACCTGGGTACATGCGGCCGACGAGTTCTATCTGAATGCACAGCGGGCAATTCCGCCCGCCGAGGCCTACGACGCTTTCCCCCAGTACGAGAATGGTATCGGGCTGGTCCGGGACTTCACAGACGAATTCCAGTCGATCGTCCGGGCGCGACCGCGAGACGCCGCGCCAACTTCCAGCGGTCCCGATACGACCGTGGTCACAGGGTCACTCTTCGCTCCTGTATTGAACGGGCTTCTGCGTGAAACGAGTCTGCAGAGACGGGTCGACGTCCTCCCGATCCGCAACGACTTCTTCGGCGGCAACGTATCGGTGACCGGTCTTCTCACCGGAGCCGACATCACCCGGGCGGTGAGTTCGCATACGGCGCACGCACGCTACCTGGTGCCCGCGGTCATCTTCAACGAGGATGGTCTGACGCTGGACGGCCGCACGGCCCGGGAGATCTCCGAATTGTCCGGCAGGGATGTCAGGTATCTGCCTTCGGACGCCGAAAGCCTGCTCTCTGCTATCCTGTAACGCTGCAGGACACAGGTTGTCGGCAGCGCACTCCCGTCAGCAGGAGCAGAGATGACACTCCCCATCGTCGCTGTGGTCGGTCGCCCGAATGTCGGGAAGTCGACCCTGGTGAACCGTATCGCACAGACCGCCGACGCCATTGTTCACGAGGAGCGTGGCGTCACGCGTGATCGCAGCTACCATCGTGCCGAGTGGAACGGTCGTGAGTTCATGCTCATCGACACCGGCGGTATCGAGAGCTCCAAGGACGACCCGTTCGCGGAGTCGATCACCGCGCAGGCGCTTGTCGCGACCAACGAGGCCGACGTCGTCATCGCGCTCGTAGACGGTACGACAGGGGTCACCGCCGGAGACGAGGAGGTCGCGCGCAGACTCAAGCGCGCCGCGGCTCCCGTGTTCCTTGTAGTGAACAAGATGGATACTCCCGGTCGTGACGATCCCATCCATGAGTACTGGGCGCTCGGTCTCGGAGAGCCATGGCCGGTCTCGGCGACACACGGCCACGGTACCGGAGACCTCCTCGACGCCGTCGTCGCTTCACTGCCGAAACCCTTTCCGGTGGTCGAATCGGACGCCATCGACGTTGCTATCATCGGGAAACCCAACGCCGGGAAGTCATCACTTCTGAACCGTCTCACGGGGACCGAGCGGGCCATCGTCAGTGAAGTACCCGGGACCACCCGCGATGCGCTCGACGTGCTGCTCGAGCGCGACGGGCAACACTACCGGTTCATCGATACCGCGGGCATCAGGCGCAAAGCGAAGATCGACGCTGATGTCGAGTACTACGGGTTCGTACGGGCCATGCGTGCGATCGACAACGCCCAGGTTGCACTACTCGTGATCGACGCGACACTCGGTGTCACCGACCAGGACCAGCGTGTCGCGCGTTTCGCCTCTGAACGAGGATGCGGACTTGTGATCCTGCTGAACAAGTGGGACCTGGTGAAGGATGAAGAATGGCGCGAGGAGATCGCGTACCAGGTCGAAGAGCGCCTCGGCTTCGTCTCGTACGCGCCGGTCATACGCATAAGCGCGCTCACCGGCGCGAAGGTGCAGCGCATCTTCACCGCCCTGGAGACCGCGTGGAGCAACTACAGCCGGGAGATCACTACGAGCGCTCTGAATCGCCTCCTGACGGAGATGCGCGAGTTCGGTCACACGGTGAGCAAGGGCGCACGTACGCTGAGGGTTCATTACGTCACCCAGACGCGGACCTCGCCACCGGAATTCACCTTCTTTGCCAACCATCCATCGCTCGCAGACGACAACTTCCGTCGCTACGTCGAGAATCGTCTGCGCGAGGCATTCGACTTCACGGGGACGCCTATCTCTATCAGGTTCCGGCAGAAGGACTGAGTGATGGAGACGGTACTGCCGGTCCTCTTCGTACTCATCGCCGCGTACCTGCTCGGCGCTGTACCGTTCGCTGTCATCATCGGCAGACTGTTCTACGGCGTCGATGTGCGCGAACACGGATCGGGCAATGCCGGAGCGACTAACGTGCTCCGAGTGCTCGGCGCGAAGGCGGGCGCGGCGGTCCTGGTCCTCGACGCTTTGAAGGGTCTTGCCGCGGTCCTTCTGGCGTCTGCTGTCGCTCCTGTGGAGCACGGTGCGACCACACACGACTGGGTGCTCATAGGGGCATCCTTTGCCGCTGTTCTCGGCCATTCGTACTCACCGTTCCTCGGTTTCGCGGGCGGGAAGGGCGTTGCGACCGCTGCCGGTGCTCTGCTCATCCTGGTTCCGGTCGCGTGGCCAATATTGCTGCTGACGTTCATCGTCGTCGTGGCCGTTTCTCGCATGGTGAGCCTCGGGTCGCTCGTGATCGCCGTTGAGTTCCCGATACTCGTGATCCTGCTCTACCCTGACCGCCCTGTGCTGATCCTCTTCTCGGTCTTTGCCGCATCGTTCGTTGTATGGCGTCACCGGAGCAACATCGCCCGTATTCTCAGGGGCGAAGAGGCTAAGATAGGTTTGCGGAGCAAGGGTACGCATAGTGGTGGAGAGGACGAGGCGTGAGAAGTGCTGCGGTCATCGGAGCCGGATCGTGGGGGACTGCGGTCGCGTACGTGCTTGGTGGGAAGGGTATACGGACCGCCCTGTGGGCGCGGAGTGCAGACGTCGTCTCCGGCATCGCTGCCAACTCGCGGAATCCACGATATCTGACCGATGTGCTTCTGCCGCCCACCGTGTGGGCGACGACCGATCTGGATGAGGCTGTGCGGGGTGCCGGGGTGGTAATCGTCGCTACCCCGTCACAAGCCATGCGTGCCACTGCAGAAGCACTCGTGTCGGTATGGGACGGCTCGGCGCCGATCGTAAGCTTGGCCAAGGGGCTCGAACAGAACTCCCTGATGCGCATGACCGAAGTCCTCGAAGACGTTCTCGGGCACAGATCACGTCTTGCCGTGCTCTCCGGACCCAATCATGCGGAGGAGGTCTCACGCGGCATTCCGTCGGCCACGGTCATCTCCGCATACGACGAGGAGATAGGGCTTGCGCTGAGGGACGTGTTCACTACCTCTGCCTTCCGCGCATACACCAACCCGGATGTCGTGGGCGTCGAGCTGGCGGGTGCTTCGAAGAACGTGATCGCCGTGGCTGCCGGTATGTCTGACGGGCTTGGATTCGGCGATAACAGCAAGGCGTCACTCATGACCCGCGGTCTGGCGGAGATGAGCCGTTTGGGTCATGCCGAGGGAGCGAATCCTCTGACGTACATGGGGCTCGCAGGCATGGGCGACCTCATCGCGACCTGTACCTCTCGGCACAGCCGCAACCGCGGCCTCGGAGAGTGTATCGCCCGTGGCGGCAGTGTCGAGCAGTATGAAGCGGAGACCGGTATGGTTGCCGAGGGCGCCGTCTCGTGCGTGACGGTCCACGAGATCGGCATACGCGACGGGCTCGACATGCCGATAACGGGGCAGGTCAGACGGATTGTCCGAGAAGGCGCTCTTGCTGATGACGCCGTCGAGGCACTGATGGGACGCGATGCGACCGACGAGCTGCACGGTATGGGCCTGAGCGACGAATGAGGGAGGAACCCACGATGTCCGAGCGTGTACGTATGGCCCCGTCGATCCTCTCGGCAGACTTTACCGACCTGGGCGAAGCGGTCCGTCTCATCCAGGACGGCGGCGCCGATTTCGTTCACGTCGATGTCATGGACGGGCACTTCGTGCCGAACCTCACCATCGGCCCCCCGGTGGTGAAGGCTCTCAAGAAGGTCGCAACCGTTCCCCTCGACGTTCATCTCATGATCGAAAATGCTGACGCCACTGTCGAATGGTACCTGGATGCGGGTGCAGATTGGCTCACCGTCCACGCCGAGGCATGCGACCATCTGCATCGTGTCATCCGGACGATTCGGGGCGCAGGTGCGAGCGCGGGCGTCAGCCTGAATCCCGGAACCCCTGTCGAGGTCCTCCGTGACATCATCGGGGAGCTCGACATGGTGCTCGTCATGAGCGTCAACCCGGGTTTCGGAGGACAATCGTTCATCTCCCGCACGGTCGACCGTGTAAGCCGCCTCGCGCGGCTCTGCGCCGATGAGGGCGTCACGCCTCTCATCCAGGTCGACGGTGGCATCGATACCTCGACCGCCCCCCTGGTCGCCGCGGCAGGCGCACGCTGTCTCGTGGCCGGAAGTGCGGTTTTCTGTCAGGAGGATCCTGTCTCGGCGATGAATGCGATCAGGGAGGCAGCCGAGAGCGTCTTGTAGTACACTAGCAGCGTCTTTCTTCAGGGCGGGGTGAAAGTCCCCACCGGCGGTGACAGCCCGCGAGCTCCCAAGGGGAGCTGACCCGGAGGATTTCCGGGGCCGACAGTGAGAGTCTGGATGGGAGAAGGAAGGACCTTTCTCGGGCATGCGTCTATTCTCCGACGTCTCTTCATCGATAGCCGATCCGTACCTCCGCCATGCCTACAAGCTCGCGCTGCGCGGCGAAGGTGCCACCGCACCCAACCCCATGGTCGGCTGCGTCGTGCTCAAAGACTCTCGCATCGTGGGAGAGGGTTGGCACGAGCGTGCGGGAGGACCACACGCCGAGGTGATGGCGCTTTCTCAGGCGGGTAGCGAAACGTCGGGTTCTACCGTCTACGTCACCCTCGAGCCCTGTGCTCACCACGGCCGGACACCTCCATGTACGGAGGCGCTCATCGCGGCAGGGGTGGACAGGGTCGTGGTCGGCATGCGTGATCCGAGCGAGGTGGGCGGTGGCGGTGGTGTGCGTCTGAGTGCTGCCGGCGTCGATGTTTCGTTCTCTGACGATCATGAGACCTTCGAGGAGCTCAACCGGGGATGGCTGAGTCTCGTTCGAGACGGACGCCCCTGGGTTACCGCGAAGGTGGCGAGTTCGCTCGATGGCGCGCTTGCAGCACGCACAGGTGTGAGGACCCGGATCTCAGGACCCGGATCTCAGCCGGTGACGATGCGTTTGCGTGCCGCAGCAGATGCGATCGTGGTCGGATCGTCGACGGCGCTCATCGACGATCCTTCGCTAACGGTACGATCTGATGAAGGAGTCGATGCCGCTCGTCAACCGCTCCGGGTCGTCCTGGCTCGCACGACGGATCCGGGAACCGCATCCCTGTTCAGTGACGATCGCGCCCCTGCGCTCATGCTCGTCCCACGCGGGAGCACGCTATCGTCGGCGATAGGGGATGAGGTCGACGTGCTCGAGTATCCGGCCGAAGGCACTCTTGAGTCTGCACTGTCCGCGCTGGGCGCCCGGGGCATCGCACGCATCCTCATCGAGCCTGGTCGCGAGCTCTTCACCGCATTGTGGAACGAGGATCTGATCGACGAGCTCGTCGTCATCCACGCGGGCGCTGTCGTCGGCGTCGGGTCGGTGGGCATGTACGCGGGGACCGGGACGGATGAAACAGGCGAACTCAGGCCGCGGATGAAGGCGGTCGAGGCGGCGGTCGTCGGCGATGACGCGGTGACGGTCTGGCGTAGGATGCGGTAAAGGCGCCACGGGCGCCCGGCAAGGGAAGGGACGTACGATGTTCACAGGACTCATCGAGTCTGAAGGAATCATCACACGCACCGAGCGTGTGGGAGATGGCATGCGCGTGGAAGTCTATGCTCCGGAGTTCGGTCGGGACATGGCGATAGGGGACTCCATTGCTGTGGATGGCTCGTGCCTGACCGTCGCGAAGTTCATACGAGGTGCTTTCATCGCTGATGTGAGTTCGGAGACGCTGCAACGGACGACGCTCGGCTCTTTGCGGCAGGGATCGAAGGTCAACCTCGAGCGGGCCCTGCGACTTTCGGATCGCCTCGGGGGCCACATCGTTACCGGGCACGTCGACGGCATCGGCACCCTCGTCATGCGGCATCCTGCAGGTAACTCCGCTGTGTATCAGTTCTCGGTAGCACGCGAATTGATGGAGTACATCGTCCCCAAAGGCTCGGTCGCCGTCGACGGGATCTCTCTCACCATCGCACAGACGAGGGCAGACGGGTTCGCGGCAGCGGTCGTCCCTCATACCGAGTCCTCGACAACGCTGGGTGCGAAGTCGACCGGGTCAAAGGTGAATATCGAGGTGGATATGATGGCGAAGTACGTAAAGCGCTTTGTTGAACTGTACGCCGGACTCGATGATGACGTCCTGCCCGCTGGGCGCCGTGGTCTCGGGGATATGCTTCGCGACCTTGCCGAGGGTCGATGATGTCGTCTTCCGCCGACAACACGCCGGCCTTCGGCAGCATCGAACAGGCTATCGACGAGATCGCCGCCGGGCGCATGGTCATCGTTGTCGATGATGAGGCCCGGGAAAACGAAGGCGATCTCGTAATGGCGGCTGAGAAGGTCACCTCCGACGCCGTGAACTTCATGGCCACACACGGGCGCGGCTTGATATGTCTGCCGCTCACGGGTGAACGTCTCAATGAGCTGCGCATTCCCCCGATGACGCAGACGAACACCTCGGAGCAGGGGACCGCGTTCCACGTATCGATCGGTGCCAAGGGACTCATCTCTACCGGTATCTCGGCTGCCGACCGTGCAGCAACGATCCAGGCAGCAATCGATCCGGGCACCACACCCGAGGACATCTCGATGCCCGGACATGTCTTCCCGTTGATGGCGAAGCCCGGTGGCGTGCTCGAGCGTGCAGGGCACACCGAGACCGCCGTCGACCTGGCACGCCTGGCAGGCCTGTACCCTGCGGGAGTGATCTGCGAGATCATGAATCCCGACGGCACGATGGCTCGCCGCGCGGAGCTGGAGCGTTTCGCACGTGAGCACGGACTAGTGATGGTGACCGTCGCCGATCTTATCCGCTTCCGTCGTCGCACCGAGCGCCTCGTGGAGCGTACCTCGACAGTGAGCATGCCGACGCGACACGGTCACTTCGTCGCACACGGCTACATCTCCCGTCTCGATGGATCGACCCACATCGCCCTCGTCGTCGGTGATGTCGCCGGTGCCCCGGATGTGCTCGTCCGGGTTCATTCGGAGTGTCTGACCGGCGATGTGTTCCACAGCCTTCGCTGCGACTGCGGTGCCCAGCTGGAAGAAGCCATGTGTCGAGTCCAGGCCGAAGGAATGGGTGTCGTTCTCTACATCGTCGGACACGAGGGCAGAGGTATCGGACTTGCGAACAAGCTCAAGGCGTACGAGCTACAGGAGGCTGGTGCGGACACGGTCGAGGCGAACGAAGCACTCGGTTTCGCACCCGACCTTCGCGACTACGGCATCGGGGCACAGATACTGGCCGATCTCGGCCTGACCTCTATGCGCCTGCTCACGAATAACCCGACCAAGATCGTCGGCCTGGAAGGGTACGGCTTGCGCGTCACGGAGCAGGTTCAGCTCGAGGTCCCTGCGTGCAGCGACAACCGCGCGTACCTGACGACGAAACGCGAGAGAATGGCACATACGCTCGTCCTGCCGGACGATGCGCCGACCGAAGGAGAGGGATCGTGATGGGTACGTTCGAAGGCAACCTCATCGGCACCGGTCTTAAGCTGGGAATCGTGGTGAGCCGGTTCAACGAACTGCTGTCCGGGCGATTGCTTGCCGGGGCACGCGACGGACTCGCACGCCACGGTGTGGCCGATGATGACGTCGATGTCGCGTGGGTACCCGGAGGGTTCGAAATCCCGCTGGTGGCCAAGCAGATGGCAGCCTCGGGCCGCTACGATGCCGTCATCGCTCTCGGCGTGATCATCCGTGGCGGGACACCGCACTTCGACTACGTTGCCTCGGAGGTTTCGAAGGGAGTCGCGCGCGCCTCGCTGGATTCGGGAGTGCCGGTGATGTTCGGCGTGATCACCGCCGACACCATCGAGCAAGCCGTGGAGCGTGCCGGCACTAAAGCAGGCAACAAGGGATGGGACGCTGCTCTGGGCGCAATCGAGATGGCGAACCTCGGCAAGGCGCTGGGATAGAAGTCCGGGAACCAGGAAGCCCCGGCCGCGTGGGTCGGGGCTTCCTCCGCATCCAGTGGGCTCTCGCCACCCTGTGGCTATCAGCCGTGGATCGTTGATTCTCTACCGCTTCTCTTTCAGCGGGGGTCACACGGTATCAGACGTCGGAGCCGTCAACAAGAGAAGGTACGTTCGATTCGACGAGCGGCTTTCGAGAGCCGCCGAGTGGCATCCCACACGCCCTCTACGGTCGGATAGAATAGGCGGTGGATCTCAATCGCCATATCCGACTCCCAAGGAGCCGTCATGGCAGGGAAGGACAGCTCATCCGAACCGGCCGGAAACGACCGGACAACCGTCCTTGAGATCTTCGGCATGAAGCTTTCGGTGAAGAACCGGAGACTTGCCGAGGTACTGACGATGGATGCTGCGGAGGCATTCGGCCTCGAGAGCAGGGGGAGCCGCGAAGCGAAGGCCCTCGCCGATTCATCTGCTCCCCGCGAGCTGATGGCCGAGGCTGCCCCGGATGTGGTCATCACGAAACCTTTGGTTGAAGGTGACGCGGAGCTGCGGCTTCGCGCCGAGATGCGTCGTCGCGCGGATCGCGTCGGCGCCGGTCTCGGTTTCGATGTCGGCGACGGCGGGACATGGCTCTCGCCACTGGGCTTCACTGTGCATACGAGGATCGTGGTCCGACCCCTGTCTGCTGCTGCAGCAACCGACGTCGTCGACAAGTTGGCCTCACTTGTCGTATCGCGGGCATCCTCAACCGATTCGGTCTTGTTGATCGTCGTCTCCTCGGACGCACGTGATGCGTTGCTGCGCGCGGTCAGGCAGCGGGTCGTGCACGGGTCGTTTCGCGTCGCGGTCGTGGAGGACCTCGAGCGCCTACTCGCTCTGTGTGATGACACAGGCATGGGCCATACGGAGGCAGCTGCGGTTCTCGTCCCACATGTCGCCGTCGACGTCGGCAGTGCCATGTTGATACCCGAGAGCTCTATGCGATCCGGGCATACACCGCCTGACAACAGGTGATGATGTCCGGATGTGTTGCTTGACACTCTTCGGGTTCCGGGGCTATCGTGCTTAAATCATACCGTTTTGGTAAGGATTGTAGCCGAGGAGCTCTCATAAGCCATGCGCCTCACCGTCAAGAGCGAGTACGGACTGCTTGCAATGATCGATCTGGCATGCCGGGTCGATGAAGGTCCGGTCAGCTCCCGGGAGATCTCGGACCGACAGGGTATTCCCGGAAAGTACCTGGAGCAGTTGTTCGTCGCGTTGCGCAGAGCTGGCCTGGTGGGCGCGGTCCGTGGTGCTCGCGGAGGCTTCACCCTCGGCCGCCCTGCTGCCGAGATAACTGTTCTGGATATCGTCGAGGCACTCGAGGGGTCTCTTCGCCCGACGGTGTGTGATGGTGAACGGGCGGCGGTGTGCGGACGGGGAGATGCTTGCGCTGCGGCTGATGTGTGGGAGCGTGCTACTGCAGCGGTCCGCGGGGTACTGGAATCGACGACTATCTCGTCGCTCGCACGCACACAGGTGGTCCTTGATGAAACGGCAAGTACGATAGAACCGTCCGCTGGGAGGCAGGACTGATGGAACCCCGAGACGTGTATCTGGATTACGCCGCCACGACCCCCGTGGACGAGCGCGTGGTCGAGGCGATGCTCCCGTACTACCGTGAGATCTGGGGCAACCCTAACAGTCTCTACCGCCGCGGACGTGATGCGTACTCGGCACTTGAGTCCGCGCGTGAACGTGTGGCTCAGTCGATCGGTGCGTCCCATCCCAACGAGGTCATCTTCACCGCCGGGGGCACCGAATCGGACAATGCTGCGCTCATCGGTATCACGACGCGGGCGAAGCCTGACGGAGGACACGTCATCGTCTCTGCGTTCGAGCACCATGCCGTACTCGAGCCGGGACACTTCCTCGAGAAGTCGGGATACGAGGTCACCTACCTCGCGCCGCGCTCCGCAGGCTACATCGACCCGGACGATCTGCGCGCTGCACTCAGGGACGACACGGTTCTCGTTTCCGTCATGCACGGCAACAACGAGATCGGCACGCTTCAGCCCGTAGCGGCGCTTTGCGAGGCCGCCCACGAGCGGGGAGCACTCTTTCACACCGATGCCGCGCAGACGCTCGGGAAGGTGCCGCTCGACGTCACCGGACTCGGAGTCGATGCTGCTTCGTTCTCGGGTCACAAGATCTACGGCCCGAAGGGGAGCGGCGTTCTCTACCTGAAACGCGGTACTCCGTTCGCGCCGATGATGCGTGGTGGCGGACAGGAGTCCAAGAAGCGTTCCGGGACTCAGAACGTTGCCGGTGCAGTCGGCTTCGCTACGGCACTCGAACTGATGTGTGCCGAGATGCCCGGGGAGAGCCCGCGACTCGCTGCACTCCGTGAGCGGATAGTCACCGGTATCACCGGGACGATCGAGAACACCGTCGAGAGCGCGACGTATCCCGAGCGTCTGCCGAACATCGCACACCTGATAATCAAGGGTGTCGAGGGTGAGGCGATGCTACTTCAACTTGACGCGAAGGGGATCGCGGTCTCGACAGGCTCCGCATGCTCCTCGGGTAGTCTCGCTCCGAGTCACGTGCTGCTCTCGATCGGTTGTCCCGCTGAGTTGGCTCATGGTTCCGTGCGTATCTCGCTCGGTCGCTTCACGACCGACGAGGACGTCGAGTACTTTCTCGAGGTCTTCCCGCCGATCGTCGAGCGGTTGCGGTCGATGTCGCCCCTGTACGAGAAGATGTTCGGCTCGGCGTCCGCGTGATGGAACGCGGCCCCGGAATCTGAGATCTCCATACGAGGAAGGGATCCCACGTGCTCTACAGTGACAAGGTCATGGACCACTTCAACAATCCTCGCAACGTCGGCGTACTCGACGATCCGGACGGGGTCGGCGAGGTGGGTAACCCTACCTGTGGCGACGTGATGAAGATTTCGATCAAGGTCGATAGTGATCGGATCGATGACATCCGTTTCCAGACTTTGGGGTGCGGTGCCGCGATCGCGACCAGTTCGATCGTGACCGAGATGGCACGTGGCATGTCGCTCGAGGAGGCGGTTGCCATCACGAAGAGACAGGTCGCAGACGAGCTCGGCGGCCTGCCGCCTGCGAAGATGCACTGCAGCGTCCTTGCAACCGACGGATTGAAAAAGGCTGTCGACGACTATCTCGTCCGCAACGGCCGGGAGCCGATCGCCGCGGGCACCATCGCTCACGACGATCCGGACTTCGACCCGCATGCCGAGGAGCACGACGATGCCTGCGACGTGCCCGGGGAGTAGCGTGTTCACGTGACGGTCGTCTGGGTCGCGATGAGCGGCGGTGTCGACTCGTCAGTCGCTGCCGCGCGTCTTGTCAGTGAGGGACATCAGGTCACGGGCGTCACGATGCGTCTCTTGCCCGAGGGTGACGAACCCGGTACATGCTGCTCGACCGACGCGGTCCGCGCTGCCCGTCGCGTGTGCGATCTACTCGGGATACCTCACTTCACCCTCAATATGCACGAGGTCTTTCAAGCCGAGGTCATCGAGTGCTACGTGCGAGACTACGCGGCAGGACTCACGCCGAATCCTTGTATCGTTTGCAATGACCGCGTGAAGTTCGCCGCCCTCATCGCCCGTGCACGTGTCCACGGAGCCGAGGCGTTGGCGACGGGTCACTACGCCCGCATCCATCCGGATGACCGGGGTGAGCTCTGGCTGCGACGCGCGCGCGATCGCACGAAGGACCAGAGCTACTTCCTCTACCGGCTTACCGTCCCGGCCATCCGACACGTGCTCTTTCCACTTGGAGGCTGCACCAAAGACGAGGTGCGAACCGAGGCCCGCAAGCTCGGCCTGCCGACTGCCGAGCGACCCGAGAGTCAGGAGACGTGTTTCGTCCCTGCTGACGCCGGCTCCTTCGTCGTGTCGCGGGCTCCCCGGGCGGGTGTACCCGGACCGATCGTCGATACGGAGGGCGAGCGGGTCGGTACGCACAGAGGAATCGCCCGCTACACCATCGGACAGCGCAAGGGTCTCGGCGTGCCGGGCGGGCCGTGGTACGTCCGTGAGATCCGGACGGATACGGGAACGATCGTGGTGTCCCGGGGGACCCCATCACCGGTCACCACGATCGAACTGTGTGACACACTGTGGCGAGGCGCGGAGAACCAGCTGGTCGACGCGGTCGTCCGCTACCGTGCGCTTCCGGTGCCCGCACGGGTCTTCCGGACGGACACCGGAGTGACGGTCGAGCTCGAGCATGCGGTCGGTGGGGTGGCTCCGGGTCAGGCTGTCGTATGCTACGACCATGACCGGGTAGTCGGCGGGGGAGTGGTGAGGGCGACACGATGAAGATAGATCTGCACATGCACACACCACGCTGCGGTCATGCCCAGGGTCAGCCGTTCGAGTATGTGGAGGCCGCACGACGTTCGGGTCTCGATACCATCGCGTTTACCGATCATCTCGCGTTGCCCGATGGTTACGACCCGCACGGGGCGTACGCGATGCGTCCGGAGGAACTCGATGCATACGTGGCCGACATTCAGGAGATCGCGGCCGCATCCAGATCGCCCCGCGTCCTGCTCGGCATCGAGGCGGACTGGGTGCCGAGCCACGTCGCAGAGACGGCACGCACGATCGCCTCACAACCTTTCGATGTCGTGCTGGGCTCGGTGCACTTCCTTGATGACTGGGCGTTTGATGATCCCGACCACATCGAAGAGTGGTCGTTGCGAGACGTTGCAGGTGCGTGGGACGAGTACTTCGAGACTCTGGTGCAGGCGGCATCGAGCGGACTCTTCGACGTCATGGCCCATCCCGATCTCGTCAAGAAGTTCGGTCACGTTCCGCCGGGCGACATGACGGCACTCTATGAGGACGTCGCCGCTGCGCTGGCCGACGCCGGCGTAGCCGTCGAGGTCTCATCGGCGGGTCTCCGTAAGCCGTGTGCCGAGATCTACCCGTCTGAAGCGCTGCTTGCCGCGTTCAGGCGTGCGGGAGTGCCGGTGACGACGGCCTCGGATGCACACACGCCCGCCGAGGTGGGCGCGGGGCTGGATGAGGTGCGGGCCGCCGTGGCCCGGGCCGGATACGACGCCGTCGTCTACTTCGAGGCCAGGGAGATGCGGGAGGTGTCGCTGTGAACACACGTGTTGCTGATGTGGTCGGGTCCGTGCACGAAGCATTCCCCCGGGAGTGGGCGGAGACCTGGGACAGGGTCGGCCTGCTCGCGGGCGATCCCGACGCTTCGGTATCCCGTGTGCTCGTCTCGCTCGATCCGACTCCGGAAGCCCTTGAACGCGCTCGTGAGGCCGATGCCCAGGTACTGGTGACACACCATCCCGCGTTCCTGAAGCCTGCCGAGCGCATGATCCCGTCCGAGGCGGGAATCGTGTTCTCCGCGATCAGCGCAGGTATCGCCCTCGTCGCCGCGCACACGAACCTCGACCGCGCTCCGGCAGCCGCCGTGACGCTACCACGCCTGCTCGGGCTCGACCCCGGCACTCCACTTGAGAACGCCGACCTTCCGGTCTCCCTTGTGACCGTGTTCGTTCCGCCCTCGCACGAAGGCGAGGTTGCCGCGGCGATGTCGGATGCAGGAGCCGGACGGATCGGCGAGTATCGGGGTTGCTCCTTCACCACCTCCGGGACCGGCAGGTTCACCCCTTCTGCCGACAGCGATCCGTACACAGGTGACGCAGGCACGCCGAGTGCTGCCGATGAGTATCGCCTGGAGATGGTCGCACCCCGCCATCTCTGTGCCGCCGTCGTAGCCGCCGTGCGGGACGCTCACCCTTACGAGGAGCCCCTCATCGTGACTGCTGATGCGACGATCGCTCGCGGGGACGCCCGCATGGGTCGTGTGACACACATGCCCGAACCCACGACGCTTCACGGGTTCGTCGCGCATGCTGCACGGATATTCGGGATCACACCCCGGGTATGGGGGAACCGGGATTCGGTCGTCTCGTCGGTCGCCACGGCCACCGGTTCGGCAGGCTCTCTTGTTCCCGCTGCGCTCAGGTCAGGTGTCGATGTCCTGCTCGCGGGTGAGGTGCGGTATCATGACGCGCAAGCTGCCGCCGGGTCGGGTCTGTGTGTCGTCGAGATCGGACACGATGTCTCGGAGTGGCCGCTCGTGCCTGTTCTCGCAGAGGCGGTCGTCCGCACACCCGGACTCGATCCGGGAGCGGTGCTGGTCGATCCTCCCGCGGCCGGCTGGTGGACCCCCTGAAGGAGTGTGTGATGGAGCAACCTGCTGCACTGTTGGCCCTGCAAACGTGTGACCTCGAGACGCGGCGCGCGCAGAAGCTCCTCGAAGAGCTCCCCGAGAAGCGAGCCATTCTCGAGACGAGACACAAGGCGGAGGAAGTCCGTGAGCTCAGAGCCAAGGCCGAGGACCTCGTACACCGCCTGGACCGTGCAATAACGGCGAACAACGACGAGGTGGCCCTGGTGGACGAGAAGATCGCCGCGGTCCAGGCGACTCTCGACAGCGGTGACGTGACCAATCCCAAAGAGGTCCACAACCTCTCGCGCGAAATGGACGCGCTCAAGCGCCGTGAGGACAAGCTCGACAACGAGACGATCTCGCTTATGGAGCGGGCTGAGAAAGCACGCGAGCAGGTGGCAAAGGTCGACGTGGCGCTCGAGCGCCTTTCGGCGCGCGAAGCTGAGCTCATCGCGCAGTACCGCGCGAAGGGCGGTAAGGTTCAGACGAGTCTCGAAGAACACAGGACGCAGCGTGAAGCACTGGCTACCTCGCTCGGCGAGGACCTGCTGAATCGCTACGAGACGACCGCTGCGGCCAAGGGCGGCATCGGTGCTGCCCGGCTTCTCGACGTCACCTGCTCCGCTTGTCGGGTCGAACTGCCGACCGAGCG
>SKKZ01000086.1 GCA_007123455.1 Coriobacteriia bacterium
CCACCGACTTGCCCTTCACGATGATTCGAAGGTTCGTGATCTCATTCTGCTTCGCCCAGAGATATGCGATGGCGACGCCTATGCCGAGGGGGTCTCCCTTGGCGATTCCGAGCGCACGCCGTGTGAACAGGTCTTCGAGTGCACGTTCGAAAACAGAGATCGAGTTCTGCTCCAGATAGTCCATGGAGACTTCGTCAAGCGCCCTGCCGTATGCCGTGCCACGAAGCCGGTCGAGCACCTCATCGATGTCGGACATCGCCGCCAACTGCAAGTACAGCTCCGGTGTCACGATATCGCCACCGGCAAGGAAGAACTTACTTGCATCGACACTCTCGACATCGGCGCTCTGAAGTCGGAGCACCATTACGAGATTGGAGACATCCACCTGTGTGGCGAGGACGCGGCGCGCCATACGATTGTTGGCCCCTCGCCGGGAAAGGCGCGACTCTGCCCAGTCCGTGTAGTACCGGTCAAGCGCAAGCTCGAGCGACGCCAGTTCTCCGTCTCGCATGAACTCAGCGTATCCGTCTCGCAGGGCCGATGCCGTCGGCAGGCCCCACGTCGCGGCGGTGTCCACCACGGCACGGATGTCATCAACCGAGGCAAGTGCATCCAGATCAGTCGGCGACAATTCTCCGGCAGGAAGGAGACCCTGCCGGAGCTCATCGAGTGACAAGTGGTGGTGCTTGGCACGAAGTATCGTCTTGATGTTGAAGATGTCCCACCTGCCGAGCAATGTCGTGACGAGATAGGCCGCTTCCGGGTTGAGGAACCCCATGATCTTCTGAAACGTGTAGACCATGTTGTTCTTCAGCGCGACATCCACGTTGGTAGCGTCGAGCCCGTGGATGAGTGACTCCTCCAGGTACGGACCGTACTCGGTCTCTGACAAGTCTTGAACGAGACGGGTGACGGTCGGCTCCTCGATGAGAGAGTCGAGAAAGGGCCGCTCGAGCAGTCGGGAGCGCATGCCACGTAAGCGCGCGTTAGCGTATCCGTAGTCGTTACCTGCTTGAGCGCCATGTCTGCGCGTAGACATCGTCGTGTCGCTCATGTGAACAAGATCTCCGCAACCTCGGACTGAATGGAATTGCGGACCTTTTCCAGACGGTCCTCGAACGTATTTCGGCGCATGATGCGACCACCACCGGTCAGAACCGCTACACCGCCGCTGGTGGAGAGCTCCGGTCGGACCTCTGACTCCACCCCAATGTCAGCAAGGGTCTCTCGGGCGAGCGCCTCGTCGGCTGGGTCGACCAGCACCACCACATCCCCTGAGACTCCCGCAAGCGCCTCAGAGAGAAGCGCTTTGAAGACACGGGGGTAGGAATCGTGGTCGCGAGCGGAATCAAGCCGCTCGGCGGCTTTGCCGAAGGTGTCCCCGACTGCGGCCTCCTTGACCGAGGCTACCTTCTTCTTCCCCTCGAGGCGTGCAGCATTGGTCAGCTGAGCCGCCTTTCGCTGCATTGCCGACTCGGTGTGCTCGACACACGCCGAACATATGGCCGCAGCCTCCTCCGTGGCGTCGGCCTTGATGGCTTCAGCCTGCGCACGAGCGGTGGCGAGGATGTCTTCGCGTTCTTTGTCTGCCTGCTCATCAAGTGCGCGAAAGATATCTTCTAGGGCCATTGGACCTGAACCTCTCTCCTGTCATTCGCCGTCAGTGCGGGCACGCCTAGGCAGGCGTAACGGGCATGTTGACGATCAGGATCGAGGCTACGAAGCCCAGCAGGACGATAATCTCCGGGAGTGCCTGGAGCACGATGACCCAGACCGAGGCCTCGGGACGCTCTGCGAGCGTACCTGCACCTGCAGAACCGATTTTCGCCTGGGCGTACCCTGCCGCGAGCGCGGACAGACCCATGGCAAGGCCGGCTGCGAACGCCTTGGCGACGTATGACTGCCACTCGCCTACAACCTCGGCCTCAGCGGCGAACGCCATGGCCGGTACGAGCAACGTCACCAAAAACGTACTGCCGAACACCCACTTTGCGAGCCGATTCTTGATCATGCGCTCTATTCACCTCCGGTTTTCGTGAACGGACTATACGGCTGTTCGCCGGTCTCGTAAAACTTGCTGAAGAACTCCAGCAAGTTGAGACGCAGTGCGTGGATCATCGGGCTGAAGGCGGCCATGACCACGTGCAGCGAGTGCAGCGTGACCCCCAGCAGGATACCGACGATCGAGATACTGCCTGGCGGGCTGAGGATGACTACGATCTGATTGATCGCGTCGGCAAAGAGTGCGCCCGCCAGACCCACCGCCATGATACGGATGTAGCTGGCCATATGGGTGAAGGACTCGAGCGTCTCGACGACACCCATGACTCCCCCGCCCCTGATCGCATAGATGAATCCGGCGATCGCGATCGCTGCGACAGCGAGCTGGAAGGCGATCTCGCCGGTCCCGCTCAGGAACGCAAGTTGACCGACACCGACCAGTATCAGGATCGCAACGAGCATCATGAGGATGCCCCCGCGCTCCTTGAGGTGCTTCTTGTGGCCTGTCCTCAGGGCGTTCACAACACCGAGAACCAGGCCGAGCAGCACGTGGACCACACCGGCCACGATCGCGATGATCATGAACGGCATGATCTCGGCGACACGGTGGAACACCGGCAGGAAGCCGAACCAGGCGTACGTCCCGTCCGCTATCCATGGGTAGGTTGAGCCCGTAACCGAGTAGACCCAGCCGGCTCTGTACGGCAGGTCACCGAATATCTCTCCATAGGCGATACCGAAGACGATGACCATGGTGACGGCCGGCCCGATGATCGATGTAGCGACCTGGATAAGCTCGTTCTCCTTGAACCTCCGGCGCAGCCAGAGGACCACAGCGAGCATGATCGCGCCGTATCCCGCGTCTCCAACGATCATCCCGTAGAACAGCGGGAAGAAGATGAAGAGCATCCAGGTCGGGTCGACGGTGCCGTAGCGCGGCACCCCGCGGATACCCATGAGCGTCGCGAAGGGGGCCACACGCGTGGGGTTCTTGACCGCTACAGGCGTGTCGCCGTACTCCTCTTCGCTCACCTCGGTCTGGGTGACGATGATGTCGTCGCCCCACTTGGCAGTTATCGCCTGACGCAGCTCATCGACTTCCTTGACCGGGATCCACCCGTTGATGACAAACGCGTAATCGGTGCGCCCGAACTTGGGGATGGTGTTGATCTCCTCGGTCTTGTCGATGAGCACATCACGAATCGTCGTGAGCTTGAGATACCATGCCTTTGACATCTCCTCGAGTTCGATCGACACCTTCTCCAGCTCGGCCGGCAGGTGACCTTTGCGCTCCTTAAGGCTCTCGTAGGCCACGTCGAACGGCATGTCCTCGAACGAGGACGGGAGCCGGATCTGGTTGACATTCTCCATCGCCAGGAACTTATGTACCGGCTCGGAGTATGTCTTGCTGAAGACGACGATGGCCGCCGTGGTGTTCTCATCGACATCGGTGGATACAATCTCGCACTGCTTGTGAGTGAGCTTATCGAGCTCCTCTTTGAGCAGCTCCAATGCGGACTTGTAACGACGCTCGACGAGCAAGGCCACCGACTCGTACGCTCCGGTGGTCACGATCTGCTTCGCAAGCGGCTGAATCTTCTGGAGGATAGGCTCGTATCGGGCAAGCAGCGAGAGCTCGGACTCCAGGTTCGTCCGTGAAGACGCGAGCCCGGACGTCCGTTCCTCGACTTCCTCGATAACGCCTGAGACTTCGGCGGCAAGCTCTTTCGTGTCCTGAGCGAACAACTCATCGTATTGCGCGCGCCGCGCCGCCGCATCGAGGTGTATATCGTCACGGTGGAGGGCCTTGACGATGGCGCGAACCCGAATCAGCAGCTCCTCCATGCGCTCGAGGTCCTCCTGCTGCTGCTCGAAGACTTCCATACGCTGCAAAGGCACCTCTCCGGAGCTGATCTTGCGTGAGAGATCCTCGATATGCAGCTTGCCCTGCTCATGTAGCAAGCTCACGACCTCGAAGAAATCACTCTTCGGGCCGATGATTTCGACTTTTGCCATTGGAACCAGCACGTGCGACTCCTCCCGGTTCGAACCGCTGGGGACGACTCCGCCGCTAGACTCGCGAAACGGACCCCACTACGTACTCGACCGCTCTGTCCTCGCGTTCGTCGATAGTCAAACGGAGCGCCTCGACCTCGCGCTCCGCGTCCTCGCGTACCTGTGCCAGGTCACGCTCAACCTGGGCATTCACACGCTTCTCTTCTTCGGCGGAGAGGGCCTCACCTTCAACCTCCGCCTTCTTGACGATGTCGACGGCCTTGCGACGGGCCTCGGCGACGATCTCCTCCGCCTCCTTCTTGGCAACGAGAATGCGCCCCGAGATCTCCATCTCTTTCTCACGAATCAGGTGGAGCGGCGAGTTGGCATCCACCACCACCGTTTCCTTCTGCAGCTCATAATCCTCGAGGACCTTTTCGTCCACTATCCACCCCCTGTATCACCGTGTTGGGAGTAGGGCACGCTCGCAAGAGACGCGAACGGCCCTCCAACGATTTGTTCTGCTTGCAGAGAGTCGTTCCTCCTCGAAATCCGCGAGTATTTCACGGACATCGGTTCATCGGTACTTCCGCGGCAGACGCATGCCGAACGCGCATGCCGTCTCGTAGTTGATAGTATCAGCCAGGTCGGCGAGTTCGTCCATTTCGATACGCTGATCTCCCTGCACGCCGACGAGGATCGCCTCGTCGCCTTCGCTCACCTCGATCGAGCGAGGAATCTCGACGAGGAACTGGTCCATGCACACCCGGCCTACCTGGGCGCAGCGCACTCCCCCGATGAGAACGTCCATGCGGTTCGAGAGTATCCGGTGCACCCCGTCTGCGTAACCGAGGGGCAGAGTCGCAATCGTGGTGGGTGCCGCGGCACGCCAGGTGAGCCCGTAGCTTACACCCTCCCCCATGCCGATGCGCTTCACGAGCGTCACGCGCGCACTGACGGTCATCGCGGGGCGAAGATCGACGAGACCGTACGTGCTCGGAGCCGGGTGCAGCCCGTAGAGTGCGATGCCGCAGCGCACCATGTCCAGATGCGCCTCCGGGTGCATGATCGTCGCAGGACTGTTGCTTGCGTGCACGATGCCGGGAGGGACACCTTCGTCGCGCATGCGTGCGATAGCCTCCCCGAAGCGTGCAAGCTGTGCTTCGAAGTCCCAGTCCCCCGGCACGTCGGCTGTTGCGAAGTGCGTGAAGACGCCTTCCATGCGGATTCCCGCGACTGCCGTAAGTTCGGCTGCGAACGCGGGCGCATCATCTGCACGGACGCCGATGCGGTTCATCCCGCTGTCGACCTTCAGATGGAAGCGGATATCCCGGCCGTGAGCGACGGCGGAACGGCCCAGAGCGCGGGCGAACGCACCTGTGGTCACGGTCGGTATGAGGTCGTGCTCGAGGAGCAGGTCAACGGAGGAGGCCGGGGGTTCCGACATGAGCTGTAACGGCGCGCCTATGCCCGCCTCCCTCAGCTGCAGAGCCTCTTCGACCGTTGCAACGCCGAGTCGGTCCGCCCCTGCCGTAAGGGCCGCCCGGGCAACCCGGACCGCACCGTGCCCGTAGCCATCGGCTTTCACCACCGCCATGAACAACGTACCCGGGCGTGTGAGCGCCTTGAGTACGCGAACGTTATGGGCCACGGCTTCCAGGTCGATAACGGTGCACGCCCAACGCTCGTACGGCATGTACGACTACTCCTCGTCCGCAATGAGCGAGCGCACGATGTCGGACTTGCTGACGATTCCGA
>SKKZ01000103.1 GCA_007123455.1 Coriobacteriia bacterium
GCAGGGTCTTCGCCGAGTCGGATCTCGACTCGCTCACCGGCTCGGTCGCACTCGGCCACACCCGCTACTCTACGACCGGGTCCTCGACGTCGTGGGAGAACACGCAGCCGCATCTCTCGGCTATCGGGCATCAGGTCATCGCGCTGGCCCACAACGGAAACCTCGTCAACACGGGTGAACTGCGCGATACGCTCAAGGGCAATGGTGTGCGCTTCCGTTCGACCACCGACTCCGAGGTCATCGCCACACTCATCGGGCATTTCACGCAGCAGCACCATCACATCCGCGAGGGCATCCGCGACACGATGAAGCTGATCCGCGGTGCGTACTCAGTGGTCCTCATCACCGAGGAGGCCGTCTACGCTTTCCGCGACCCGCACGGCATCCGGCCCCTCGTGATCGGCACGCTGCCACAGGGAGGCTGGGTCCTCTCGAGTGAGACATGCGGTCTCGACATCATCGGTGCCGAGTACCTGCGCGACATGGCCCCGGGTGAGATGGTGAAGATATCCGCCGAGGGCCTGCAGGCCGAGCAGGCGGTGCCAGCCGAGAAGCCGAGCTTGTGCATCTTCGAGTTCATATACTTTGCCCGTCCCGACAGCGTGCTCTACGACTGCACGCTCTACGAAGCGCGCCGCCGTATGGGTGCGGCACTCGCGGCGGACACTCCCGTGGACGCCGACCTCGTGATCGGCGTACCGGACTCGGGCGTGCCCGGAGCGGTCGGTTTCGCGCAGGCGAGCGGTATCGCCTTCGGCGAGGGGCTCGTGAAGAACCGCTACATCGGGCGCACGTTCATCTCTCCCACCCAGTCGATCCGCCAGCAGGGCATCCGTCTGAAGCTCAATCCACTACGCCACGTCATCTCCGGAAAGCGGCTCGTAGTAGTCGATGACTCCATCGTGCGCGGGAATACGTCACGCAAGCTCGTCCAGCTCCTGCGCGATGCCGGTGCGACAGAGGTCCACCTGCGCATCACCTCACCGCCGGTGCGCTGGCCATGCTTCTTCGGTATCGACACCGACTCCCAGGAGCAGCTCATCGCCTCGGCGATGTCGATCGAGGAGATCCGGGAGTACGTCGGGGCGGACTCGCTTGCCTATCTCTCTCTCGAAGAGATGGTCGCTGCGACCGGCCGTGGCCCCGGCGAGTTCTGTACGGGCTGTTTCTGCGGTGACTACCCGCTCGAGATCCCCGAGTCTGTCCGCAAGGGCAAGCTCTCCCTCGAGTCCTGCGGATAGATGGCGGCCGACCTATTCGTCGCCGCCGGCTCGGGCCTTGCGCTCGGGCTGGCCTTCAACCCCATCGCATCCGCGGTCGGTGTCGCGCTCGCAGCCGGTCTTGCGACGGCGGGCCGGATGCTGGCCGCGGTCGTCGTGCTCGCGGGAGCCTGGCTGCTCGGAGACGGTGCGTACCTGCTCTCAAGCGCCGCCGATGGGCTGGCGGGTTCCGGCCTCGTGAGCGGTGCGGAGAGCGCGCAGTGGGTCGCACTCGGCTTCTGGGCGCTTGCGGGCATCGCCATCGGATACGCGTTGCCGACATGGGCCGGCACCTTCGTCGGGACCCGTGTCACGCACGGAACCGGCTGGCTTTCGGCGGGGGTGGTTGCGGCCACCGCGAGCGGCGCGCTCTCGATGCTCTCGCGCGGCCTCGGAACGTAGCCGCGGACTCCACTCTGCGAACAGGGCTACGGTAGAATGACCCGGAGACTGCGATGCGCACCGTCCTAGGAGGCGCCTGAATGACCGAGCGCGACGACACTCCGCGCACGACGTACCGCGACGCCGGTGTGGATACCGCCGAAGGGGCGCGTGCGGTGAACGCGATTCGCGCCGCGGTGCGCTCTACCTATCGGCCCGAGGTGCTCGGCGACATCGGCGGATTCGGCGGGCTATTCAGCGCCAAGACGCTCAAGGAGATGGACGACCCGGTCCTTGTGAGCGGAACCGACGGTGTGGGCACCAAGCTCCGCCTCGCGCAGCTGCTCGACCGCCACGACACCGTCGGCATCGACCTCGTGGCGATGTGCGCCAACGACATCCTCACCTGTGGCGCCGAGCCACTCTTCTTCCTCGACTACATCGCGATCGGCGAGCTCAAGACCGACCGCGTCGAGCAGATCGTCTCCGGCATCGCCGAGGGCTGCCGTCAGGCGGGCTGCGCGCTCGTGGGCGGCGAGATGGCCGAGCATCCCGGCACGATGGACCCGGACGACTACGACCTCTCGGGCTTCTGCGTGGGCGCGGTAGACCGGCCGAAAATGGTCGACGGCTCGACGGTCAGCCCGGGCGACGTCATCCTCGGCCTTGAGTCGAGCGGCGTGCACTCCAATGGCTACTCGCTCGTGCGCAAGGTACTCGTCGAGGGCCACGAGGAGGAGCTCGGCCTGCCGCGCGTGGATCTCGGCGGTGCGACGCTGGGCGACGTGTTGCTCGAGCCGACGCGCATCTACGTACGGCCGGTGCTCGCCACGGTGAGGGCTGCCCGCGTCAAGGCGATGGCCCACATCACCGGCGGTGGCATCACGGAGAACCTCGACCGTGTGCTGCCCGGGGAGTGTGACGCGGAGGTCGTGCCCGGCTCGTGGCGCGTCCCGCGCGTGTTTGACCTGATCGCTGAGGCGGCGGGTCTTGACGACGACGAGATGTACCGGACGTTCAACATGGGTGTGGGGTTCATGCTCGTCGTGGATCCCGGGGACGCACCTGCGGCGGCCGCGGCACTACAGAAGGCCGGCGAGCGCGTCACCGAGATCGGCGAGATCGTCGAGGGCTCGGGCGGGGTACGCTACCGGTAGGACCTGATCGGCACTCTTCAGAGGGACGGTGAGACCCATGGCATCCGAACGCATGCGCATCGGCGTGCTCATCTCGGGCAGCGGCACCAACCTCCAGGCGATCATCGACGCTTCGGCCGAGGGGCGTCTCGACGCCGACGTCGCGGTCGTGATCTCCAACCTGGAGGACGCCTACGGACTCGAGCGCGCGCGCAAGGCCAACGTACCGGCGGTATGGATCGACCGGACCGACTACCGCACGTTTCGCGCGTACAACGAGGCCATCCGCGACGTGCTCCTCGAGTACGAGGTGGACGTTGTCGCTATGGCCGGCTACATGCGCCTGCTCGGCACCGAGGTGCTCGACGCCTACCCCGACCGGGTGGTCAACATCCACCCCTCGCTGCTCCCGGCGTTTCCCGGCCCGTCGGGCATCCGCGACGCGTTCGAGTTCGGCGTCAAGATCACCGGGGTGACGATTCACTTCGCGAACGAGAACTTCGATGACGGTCCGATCATCGCGCAGGAGGCCGTCGAGGTTGCCGGGGACGACACGATCCGGTCCCTGGAGGTCAGAATCCACGAGGCGGAGCATCGCCTCTATCCGGCCGTCTTGCAGCTGATTGCAGAAGGGCGTGTCAGCATTGTCGGAAGAAAGGCCAGGATAGAAGGGGTGTCCCAGGGAAGGTAAGATTCTGTTAAGACCCACCGTGCATCATAGTGGCGCGGGCTGTGGCGGCGAGGGGGGCGCCACAGCCCCCTACAGCCCTCGAGCGGTGGGAGAGTGGCCCGCATGGATTGGCAGTACTGGACAGACGCCGGGATCCTTGCGCCGGCGCCCACGGGGCGGGTGCGCGTCGAGCCGACGATCAGGCGGGCATGGCAGCGGGTGGTCGATGCCCGTGCAGGCTACTGCAAGGGTGACTGGGAGACGACCGACGCGCAGATCCGGTTGGCGTTCAGCACGGCGAGCCACGCGCTCGTCTGCTATCACTACCTCGATCTGTACGGAGAGTGCGATTTCAAGCTCGCCGAGGAGTTCGCGGTGCACTTCTTCGGCGAGAGCCTGGTCGTCCCGATGTTCGACCGGGCCCGCAAGTTGCGCACGATGATGCCGCTGGACCGTACGATTCCGGAGATGACCGCGCGCAAGGTGCGTGACTGCGTCGCGTCCTCCTCGGCATACGTGGCCCTCGTCGAGTGCTGCACGTATCGGGACGAGCCGGTCCCCCGCTTCTCGTTCGATGCAGCTAACTGCTATATTCGTCGCACCTGATACGGGTGCGACCCGTCCGTCAGCGTGGCGGCGGAGTGACGAGAGGACCGACTCATGGGATACCGTACGAGAAGGGCGGGTGCGCTCGCGCTCGCGGTGGTGATGCTTGCCGGCACCGCGCTCGTCGGCTGCGGCTCGAACAACACCGAAGAGCCTGAGGCCAACGCTGCTGTCGAGGGTGTCGAGGTCAAGGTCGGCTTCGCCGCGCCGCTCACCGGCGATAACGCCGTGTACGGCCAGGGCATGAAGCGCGCTGTCGAACTCGCCTTCAAAGAGGCCAACATGTCCGAGGAGGTGCTCGCCGCAGGCTACGAGTTCGTGCTGCGCGCCGAGGACGACCAGGGCGACCCGAAGCAGGCCGTGAACGTAGCGAACCTTCTTGCCGGCGACAGCGACGTCATCGGTGTCATCGGCCACTTCAACTCCGGCTGCACGATTCCGGCCTCGCCTGTCTACGAGGAAGCCGGCATGGCGATGGTGACCGTGTCGTCCAACCCGCAGATCACCGCGCAGGGCTTCGACGTCGTCAACCGTATAGTCGCCCGCGATGATGCACAGGGCTCGTTCGCTGCAGGCCTCGTCTACGAGGACCTCGGCTACACGCGTGTGGCGGTCATCGATGACTCGACCCCGTACGGCCAGGGCCTTGCCGATGAGTTCGTCAAGACCTTCGAGGCTATAGGCGGCGAACTCGTCGCCCGCGAGGCGATCCAGACCCGTGAGGTCGACTTCACCGCGCTGGTGACACGGATCAGAAGCCTCGAGCCCGATGCAGTCTACTACGCCGGCGCACACACCGAGGGAGGCCTGATCTCCAAGCAGATGACCGAGGGCGATCTCGACGTTCCGCTCATCGGCGGCGACATCATCTTCTCCGATGAGTACATCACCATCGCTGGTGCCGCCAACGCCGAGGGCGACATGGCCACCATCCTCGGCCTGCCGCTCGACCAGCAGGCCCGCGGCCAGGACTTCCGTGCTGCCTACGAGGCCGAGTACGGTGTGGGTCCTGAGGCCTACGACTCCTACGCGTACGACGCCGCTGCGATCTTCGTGCAGGCCGTGCTCGCATCCGCCCCGACCCGGGCCGATGTGGTGCCTGCCGTTCGCGGAATCGTGTACGACGGTGTGACCGGCACGACCCAGTTCGATGAGAACGGCGACACCCTCAACCAGGCGATCTCCGCGTACCGCGTGACGGGCGGGAGCTGGGAGCAGGTCGTCGTCGAGTAGTGCTGCGGGATGTCACGTGTGTGGTGACCCGTTAGGATAGACGTGTGACGTGTGACCGGCCGGGGTGGTTCGCCCGCAGAAGCGGCGCGCTCCCCGGCCGGTGTGTCTCCGGGCTTGACAGCGACAGGGCAGGAGAGGTTTTCAATGGATCATGTGCAGGTGAAGCGTGCGCTCGTCTCGGTGACCGATAAGACCGGTGTGGCGGAGTTCTGCCGCGCGCTCCAGGATGAGTTCGGTATCGAGATCGTCTCGACCGGTGGCACCGCGAAGGTGCTCACCGAGGCCGGCGTCACCGTCCGACCGATCGACGACCTGACGGGCTTTCCCGAGATGATGGACGGCCGGGTCAAGACGCTCCATCCTCGCGTACACGGCGGGCTTCTCGCTCGCAGGGACGTGCCCGAGCACATGGCCGCGGC
>SKKZ01000047.1 GCA_007123455.1 Coriobacteriia bacterium
ATGCTGCCGAAGGGTTCGCACGTGGTCGTCAGCCGTGACGCGAGTCGCGGCGCACGCATGGTGAAACGGGCGATGGTCGCCGGGTTGAACGCTGCCGGGTGCCACGTGCGCGATCTGCGCGTCGCTTCGCCCGCCCTCACGAGGTTCACTGCGCGTGACACCAGGTGCGCGGGTGGGATACACGTGGCGGCGTCGACAGAGGACCCGCAGTCACTCCGGATGAGCTTCTACGATAGCTCAGGACTCGATATCGCACCGTGGGAACAGAAGAAACTCGAACGACTGTACTTCAAAGGGGAATTCAGACGTGCGTTCCTCGAGGACCTCGGCGAGATCATCTATCCGCCCCGTGCGCTCGAGTACTACACCGCCGGTCTTACCAAGGCGCTCGAGGGCTCACTCCCGACCGACGGGGCATGGGTCAAGGTCATCAGCGATCTCGGTTATGGAGTCGCCTCTCTCGTCCTGCCACGCGTCGCATCGGCATGGAGGGTGAACATGGTGGCGCTGAATCCCTTCATCGATGCGGAGAGGATGGTTTCTGCTACCGAACTGCAGACCGGATGGGATGAGATACGAGGAGTGGTCGAACTCTATCGGGCGGACTTGGGTGTACGTTTCGATTCCACCGCGGAGACCTTGAGATTCATGACCCGATCCGGGAAAGTGCTGGACGGCGACACCGCGCTGCATGCGATCGTGCAACTCTGGTGTGGTTCGGACACAACCGGCAAGCCGATTGCGGTTCCGCTTACGGCTTCCCAGGTGATCGAGCGAATCGCAGGGTCGACCGGTCACACGGTGCTTCGTCCCGGCCGGACGCGTCGGTCGCTTGCGGTGCTTGCGCGGGAGGGAATCGTGGGATTCGCGGGTTCTCCGGAAGGCGGGTACATGTTCCCGCGCTTCCTGGCTGCCTATGACGGCGTCGCATCCCTTGCCATGGTGACCAGCATCCTTGCGCGCTCGGGGGTCTCTCTCGATGAGGTGGTCGACGGGCTCCCCGCATTCCACAAGGGTCAGACGTCGGTGTTCTGTCCTGCGGACCGGAAGGGCGCGGTCATGCGAGCAGTGTCCGAGGCCTCTTCGGGTGCCGAGGTGGATCTCACGGAAGGCGTTCGTGTCGCCGAGAGCGGCGGCTGGGTTCTGGTGCTCCCGCATTCGAACGAGCCGGAGGTCACTGTCTGGGCCGAGGGTGAAGACGAGGCGTCGCTAGGGAAGATCACGGATCGCTGGGTCGGGGTCGTGCAGGACGCGATCGGTCCGGAATAGGTGCTTGCGCATCGCGAAGCGGACTTACGAATCCCGCTTTCACCTGCTATAATAATCGTTTTGATGGCCCCCGACCTACATGTGGTGTGAATTCTCTATGCACCGACCTCCCTACCGTCCGGCGCTCGTGCTCGTATTCGTAGTGCTCGGACTACTCATAGCCGTGGCGTTCAACACCACCAACCGCCTCGCCGAGGCGCCGCCGGGGCGTGCCTCCGAGCTGGTGGACGTCGTTCAGGAACTCGAGCAGCAGCGAGAGGAACTTCAGGATCGACTCGGTGAACTCCGGTCGGAACTGGCCGTCCTCGAACGCGAGGCGGCGGATGACGCCGGTGTGAGCGTCTCGTTCTCCCGCGAACTCGACCGGGTTCGTCAGGGAGCCGGCCTTTCCGCGGTCATAGGTCCGGGAGTCGAAGTCCTTCTGGGCGACGGCACCGAGGTCGCGTCCGGAGCGGATCCCAACGACTACCTGATTCATGACACCGATATAGCCGCCGTCGTCAACGCGTTGTTCGTGGGGGGAGCGGAGGCGGTAGAGGTCAACGGGGAGCGTCTCGTTGCAACCACGCCGATTCGCTGTGCAGGGACCACGGTCCTGGTCAACTCCGCACGACTCGGTAGCCCGTACGTGATCAAGGCCATCGGCGATCCGGCTGTGCTGGAGAGCGCTGTGCTCTCCGACGATTCCGCGGCGCTTCTCTTCAACACATACAAGAATCAATACGGTCTCCAGGTCTCTCTCATCCGCTCACCCCAGCTCAGGGTCGACGGGTTCCGCGGTTCGATGAGGTCGCAGTACGCAAAGCCGGCTGGCGGAGGTATCTGACGTGCTGGCTCTCGTTCTCGCCCTCGCGCTCGGTGTCACCCTCGGGCTGCTCACCAACGTCAGTGTCCCGGTCGGTTGGCTGACGTATCTGGGGGTGGCGGTCCTCGCCGCGATCGACGCCTGCCTCGGGGGGGTCAAGGCTAGTCTCGAAGAGACCTTCGACGACAAGGTCTTCGTGTCAGGCTTCCTCACCAACACGCTCATGGCCGCGTTCATCGTGTACGTCGGTGATCAGATCGGTGTACGGGAGCTCTATCTGGCGGCCGTGGTCGCCTTCGGCATGCGTGTGTTCGAGAATCTCGGAACCGTGCGACGCCTGTTGTTCCGCCGTTGGGGGTGGGAGTGATGGGCCTGCACGACAGGTTGCCCTCGAAGGACACGCTGGTGCACCTGCGAGATGAATCCACGAAGCGCTTGAATGCACAAGGCAACCTTGTCGGACGATCCTTCAATGAGGCGAGGCTTGTCGCAAGCCTTGCGGTGGGCCTGCTTCTCGTGGGCTTCCTGCTCGTCGCCCAGATGAGGGGGCATGCAACCTTTACGGGCTCGCTCGAGCGGCAGTCCGATCAGAACCTGGCGATCATCATCCAGCAGCTGACTGCCGAGAACAACGTACTTCGCAGCGAGATCGTGAGACTCCAGATGCGCTTGCTCGAAGCCAGTCAGGCTACCGAGGACCGCACGCAGGTCCTGAACGAAGCCGCCAGGGAGTTGAACTCCGTGAGTGTGATCGCCGGCCTCGAACGGGCTGCAGGCCCGGGCGTGAGCGTCAGCATCGCCGATCCCGAGCGCGTGCTGCTGCCACAAGATTTCGTACGTGTGGTGCACGAACTGCGCAGTGGAGGTGCTGAAGCTGTCTCGGTCAACGGTGTGCGTGTGACCGCAACGAGTGGTTTCGCCAGTCGCAACGGCCGCATCGAGCTTGATGGCACGATGCTTGCCCCTGGCTACACGGTGATCGCCATAGGCGAACCGGTCAGCCTCGCCCAGTCGCTCGAGCTTCCCGGGGGACTGAAGACGACGCTGGCCACGTTTCCGGGCGTCGTTGTCGAAGTCGCCACTGATGATGAGTTGACGGTGCCTGCAGGCACCACGGCCGGCTTCACCTTCGGTACTCCAGTCGAGGACGAATGATGAGCGATATCATGGATAATGACGGATCCGCCACCCTGGACGGGCAAGCCCTTCTCGAAGAAGGGCGCCGTGCGCGGGAGCGCCGTGCGCGGGAGCGTGGGCTGCGCGGTCGAATCAGGCGTCTCTTGCTCGATCGACCCGTATGGATGCGTCGGGCCGTCCTGGCGGTTGCCATCGCGTTCGCGCTCATCGTGCTGCTGGTGATGGTAGAGGTAGCCGCTTCGTTCGGTCGTGTTCATCCGGGAGTCCGCGTAGGCGAGGTTCGGGTTGGCGCCATGACGCCGGCCAAAGCCGCGATAGCCCTGGAGGAGACGTTCGAGCCGCGTCTTGCCGACCCCGTCGCGGTCATCTTCGAGGATGATGTGTGGCATGTGGACTCGGCGACGATCTATGCGACACTCGAAACGGAGGCCCTGGTCGGACGAGCGATGGAGCACGGTCGCACGGGTCCGTTGGGCGAGCGCATCTCTGAGAGGTTACGACTGTGGTTCGAGCCGGTGACCGTGCCTGTCGCCGTGGAGGCCGACAGCGAGGCGCTTGACGGCTTTCTCGCCGAGGTCATCGCTTCGGTGGAACGTGAGCCGCGCGACGCGGCCGTGATCATCGAGGGCACGGAAGCGCAGATCGAACCCTCCGTGCTTGGCATCGCCGTTCGTAAGTCCGAGGTCCGTGAGAACATCCGGGAAGCATTCCTCTTGACCGAGCGCGAAGTCGAGGTGTCTGTCGATTTCACTCCGGTACAGGTCACCGACTCCGATGCCGAGCAGGCTCTTGCCGATGCCCGATCGATGCTCGCGGGACCCGTGAGCATCACCGATGAGTCGAAGTCGTGGGAGTTCACGCCCGCGGAACTCGCGCCGTGGATCGCGTTCCGCACGGTCCCGGCTCCCTCATCCGCAGCGACTGCCTCGCTCGAGTCCACGCACTCTGATACCGATGGCGCGACTTCGTCGAATCCGCCGACTGAGACCGAAGAAGTCACGCGTTTCCTGCTGCAGGCGTATATCTCGGCAGACGAGGCGTCACGTACCGTGCTTGCCAAGGTCGGCGACGCAGGTTCCCCTCCAGTGGATGCGCGATTCCAGGTCGGGGGCGGGAACGTGACCATCATTCCCTCCCGGGATGGTGTGATCGCAGATGTCGAGGCCCTTGCGCTCGAGATGACGCGGGTCCTCACGTCCGGTGAAGGCCGCAGTGTCACCCTTCGCACCCGTCGCATCGAGCCCGAACTCACCACCGAGCGTGCTCAGCAGATGGGGATCGAGGAGCGGATTGCGACCTACACGACGACGTTCCTGTCCACCAACAAGCCGCGCGTAGCCAATATACACACGCTTTCCGCTGCGCTCGACGGAACGCTCGTGCCGCCGGGCGAGACGTTCTCCTTCAACGGGACCATCGGGCCGAGGACGGCGGCGAAGGGCTACCAGGAGGCACCGGCTATCATCGGGGGACGCCTGGTGCCGTCGCTCGGCGGAGGCATCTGTCAGGTCGCAACGACGATGTTCAACACGGTCTTCGAGTCCGGACTGCCCGTCGTCGAGCGCCGGAACCACTCGTTCTATATCTCGAGCTACCCGAGAGGTCGCGATGCCGCTGTGTCGTGGGGCGGGATCGACTTGAAGTTCAAGAACGATACCGACCACTGGATCTACATCGCGACGGCCTACACCAACAGCTCTGTCACGATCAGTCTGTACGGGACCGATCCGGGTTATGTCGTCCGGGAGTCAACGGATGGATTCACCGACTTCAAGCCCTTCACGACGAAGGAGGTTCCCGATGACACCCTTGAAGAGGGCACACGGATCGTCGAGGACTCCGGTGTCGATGGTCGGCGCATCGTTGTGAAGAGGACCGTGCTCAAAGGCGACACCGTTGTTCGCGAGGACATGTTTACGTCGAACTACGTCCCGAAAGAGCAGATAGAGCGTGTCGGTACGAAGGAGCCCCCGGCTGTCGAAACGAACGGGGAGCCAGCGCCGGAGCAGGAGTGATGAAGATCCGGCGTTCGCGCAAGGACCGGAATGGGGTGAGGGGATGTTCCAGCCTGAGTTCGAGGCGATGCCACGTGAGCGTCTTGAGGAGCTTCAGCTCTCGCGACTGAACGCGCTGCTCGCCCGGGTCTACGAGAGTGTGCCGCTCTACCGCTCGAAGTTCGACGAGGAGGCCATCGTGCCCAACGTCGATTCGCTCGCAGCGTTCGCCGATCTTCCGTTCACCGTCAAAGATGACATGAGGGCGCATTATCCGTACGGAATGTTCGCCGCCCCGACCCGGGACATCGTCCGGGTCCACGCCTCCTCCGGGACGACAGGCCAGATCACGGTCGTCGGCTACACGAAGACCGACATCTCGAACTGGGCGGATCTCATGGCACGCACTCTGGCATCTGCCGGAGCGACTCCCGACGATGTGGTTCAGGTCGCCTACGGCTACGGCCTGTTCACCGGCGGGCTCGGCGTGCACTA
>SKKZ01000052.1 GCA_007123455.1 Coriobacteriia bacterium
CTCGATCCGGTACATGACGAGGTTGTCCTCGGACATGCCGTTGTGATCGGTCGGCGAGAAGGTGAACGTCCCACCTATGCCGACGAATCCGCTGGTCGCCTCGATCTCATCGCGCAACTCCAGTGAGGTGAACTCCTCGGGCAAGCGCTGCATCGCTTCGACGATGAGGTAGAGCGCGTCGTAGGCGTGACCCGCAAACGTGTCGGGAGCCTTGCCGAACCGGTCGGTGTACCGCTCGATGAAATCGGTCGCCACCTCGTATTCGGGCGTGCCGACCCCGTATGCCTCGGGAATGAGGACCTTGCCGGCCGCGAATCGGAATCCTTCCGCGGCCTCACCGGCGCCCTCTATGAACTCGACCCTGGCGTTACCATGGCTTCCGAACAGAGGGATATCGAAGTTCAGGGCCGCCATGTTCTTGGCGACAGTGGCAGCTTCACTCCCGGCGTTCCAGAGGACGACAGCATCGGCATCGCTGCCCTTGATCTTCGTCAGCTGACTCGTCATGTCCGCGTCACCGGGGTTGAAGGACTCCTCCGCGACGATCTCGATCGACGTGTCGCCGACGTGCTCCTTGACTACATCCACGCCGTCCTTCGCGAATCCTCCGGAGTCGGCGATGAGCGCGATCCTCTCGATCCCCTGCTCCTCCAGGTAGCGCAGCGTGAACGGTACGACGATGCTATTGGACCAAGGGGTCTGAAACACGTAAGGGTGGAAGTCGGCCGTGATGACCGTCCCACCCGCAACGGAGACCTGTGGGATGCCCGCCCGGTCCACGTCCTGTCTCATCGCCATGGTGCCGCCGGTCCCGGTAGCACCGATGAGTGCGACGACCTCTTCCCGTTCGATCAGACGCGACGTCACCGTCACGGCGGTCTCCGCATCACTCGCATCGTCCTCGATCAGCACCTCGATCGGACGACCGTTGACACCGCCTGCGGCATTGATGCGTTCGACCTCCATCTCGATCGTGTTCTTCTCCGGTTCTCCCAGACCCGCAAGTGTGCCGCTAAGCGACAACACCGCCCCGATGCGGTAGGGCTCTCCGGACACGGCACCATCGTCTCCCGAGTCACCATCGGCACCACACGCCGAAAGCGACACGACGGCCATCGCCATGACCAGCGTCATGACCAGTGCGAAGCGCCATCTGCCCCACGTCATGACTCCCCACCTCCCTTACCCAGAACCGCACGTTAGATGCTCGATATCTCCTCCTGAGACACCAGCCGCACGGGTTGACCCTCCAGCAGGCGCAGCGCGCTGTCCGCATCGCCAACGTTGAGCACCACATAGGTTGCTATCAGCGAATACACGTACTCGATATTGACTCCCGCGGCCGCAACAAGCTTGAGTACCGATGCGAGTCCACCCGGCTGATCGGGTAGGTCGATGCAGATCACATCGCTCTCCTTGACGGTGAATCCACCCCTCTTGAGAGCATCCTTGGCCTCGTCCGGCTTGTCGACCACGAGCCGCAATATGCCGTACTCGGCCGTGTCCGAGACCGAGAAGCCGCGGATGTTGACGTCGGCGGCACCGAGCAGGTCGGTCACCTCGCTCACGCGTCCTGCTTCATTCGCTATGAATACGGAAAGCTGGCGTACCTTCATACGAGACACGCTCCTCCCTCTCCGCACGCTCGCCGGCCGAGCTCGAAGGCGCGCAGGTTGAATTCTACACTCGCTGTCGGGACGCGAGCAGAAATGACTCCGGTCCAGAGCTCCACAGGGAACTCCAGTCCCGTCGAGAGCGCGCCAAGCAACACGATGTTCGCGGACTTCGGGCTTCCTGCCTCACACGCAAGTTCTTCGGCGTCCATGAAGATCGCTCCCGCGTCTACGAGCGCTTCCTCAACACCGGTGGGCGGTTCGGTATCGCCGATGAGCACGGGCAGCGGATCGATGATACGTGAGTTCACCAGCAACCGGCCTCCGGGCTTGACGTACGGCAGCTGCCGGGCCGCTTCGATCATCTCGAACGCGACCAGATGATCGGCGCACCCCGGGTCGGTGATCGGTGAAGCGACCGACTCGCCGAAACGCACGGCTGTATCAACCGAGCCGCCCCGTTGTGCCATACCGTGCACCTCCGAGAGCTTCACATCGAGACCGGCCGCCACCGCGGTCTTGGCCAGCACGTCGGCTGCGAGAATCGTCCCCTGTCCTCCCACTCCAGCCAACATCACCGTGATCGTCGGGGTCGCCATCACACGCCTCCGATTTCGCATGCGGGCCCGGTCAGTTCGATGGCCGAAAACTTACACACTTGTACGCAGTCGCCACATCCCACGCAGATCGTCACGTCGATGCGTGCCTTCCCGTCCTCACCCTTGCTGATGGCAGGACAGCCCAGTCGTATACACAGACCGCACGCCGTGCAGAGGTTGTCGTCCACCGCGTAGGGCTGGTCCTTCTCCTTGATCAGGAGGGCACAGGGTGCCCGGAAGATGAGCACGCTCAGTTCGCCGGAATCGATCTCTTCGCGCACCGCTTGCTCGGATGCGGCGAGGTCATGTGGATCGACGATCCGCACGCGCTTCACTCCGATCGAACGGCACAGGGCCTCCAGATCGACCTCGACAGCCGGTTCGCGCTGGAGCGTCATGCCACTCACGGGATTCTGCTGGTGGCCGGTCATCGCGGTGATGCGGTTGTCGAGGATACACACCATTGCATCGCCACCGTTGTAGGCGATGTCCATAAGACCGGTGACACCCGAATGCGCGAAGGTCGAATCGCCGATGACCGCGACCACGGGGCGCCGTGCGCTCCCCTGCCCGGCCAGCCGCATGCCGTGAGCCATGCCCACGCTCGCACCCATGCATACGCACGCATCCATCGATGCCAGAGGAGCAAGGGCCCCGAGGGTATAGCATCCGATGTCTCCGGTGACGATAGCCTTCGCCTTTCGCAGAGCATTGTAAGCGCCACGGTGCGGACAACCCGGGCACATGAGAGGAGGTCTCGGCGGCAGTCCGGGGACAGATTCGCGCACCGGGGGTGGGTCCCCACCGAGTGCCCGGTGGACCAGGCCCGGTGAAAGCTCTCCGGAGGCCGGCAGATCGACCGGCTCCGGAGTCAGGCCGAGAACCTTCAAGCTCGACTCGAGGTAGCGATCTGCCTCCTCGACGACTACGAGGCGATCGACGCTGCGCGAGAAGTCAGCAAGTGCCTGCGCAGGCAGCGGAAAACACATTCCCAGCTTGAAGATAGAGGCTTCCGGAAGTGCCTCGCGGACGTACTGGTAGCATACGCCGGAGGTAACGACGCCGATGGCGGAATCTCGCATCTCCACCCGGTTCAAGGGTGACTTCTCGGCGTAGTCCGCAAGCTGCCGGACCCTCTCGTCCAGGGACAGCCGACGAGCACGGGCCATCGCCGGCATCATGACCCACTTGCCGACGTCCTTCCGGTAGTCCCCTGGCACGACGGACTGGCGAGCCCCGCTCAACTCCACGACGCCCTTCGAGTGTGAGATTCGCGTAGTCGCGCGGACGATCACGGGGATGTCGAAGCGCTCGGAGAGCTCGAACGCCACCCTGGTGAACTCGAGTGCCTCGGAGCTGTCGGAAGGCTCCAGAACGGGCACCCGGGCGAACGGACCCCAGTTCCGCGAGTCCTGCTCGTTCTGGGAAGAGTGCATGCCCGGGTCGTCGGCAACGAAGACAACCAGGCCCGCACCCACTCCCGTGTATGCGAGCGTGAAGAGCGGATCGGCGGCGACGTTCACGCCGACATGCTTCATCGTCACGAGGGAGCGTGCACCGCCCATCGAGGCACCCGCGGCCACTTCCAGCGCGACCTTCTCATTCGGGGCCCATTCCGCATAGACACCATCCATTGCGGCGAAGACCTCGAGCGCCTGGGTCGAGGGCGTTCCCGGGTAGCCGACGCCCACGAGGGCACCTGCCTCCCACGCGCCGCGCGCAACCGCTTCGTTGCCGGACAGAAGCGTCGGGGACACGGGTCTCCTTCCCGTTGGCGAGGGGGTTGAAGGACGTTCAGAGATTGTGCGGATGATACCACAGACCAGCCGTCACGGAAGGGTTCGCGCCGCTGCGGGAAGGGTGCCTTACGGCCTGGTAGCGCCGACGTAGTCGCCACGCCTGTCGATTCGGGAAGTGAGCGACTCGACCTGGACCGGTCTGCCGGTGCTCGGCGCGTGTAGGTAGTCTCCGCCACCGACGAATATCCCGACGTGATGAACCCTGTCGGGATTGCCTTCGTATCCGAAGAATACCAGGTCACCGGGGAGCAACAGATCGAGACGGTCCGGCGGGATGTATGCGCCCACAGTGAACTGCATACGACTGTTCCTCGGTATCGAGATGCCGATCTCCCGGTAGACGTATTGCGTCAGTCCTGAACAGTCAAAGCCGGCCGGGGTCGAGCCTCCCCAGACGTACGGCACACCGAGGTAGCGCATACCGACGACGACAGCCTCGGGGTTACCCGGCCCGAGGCTGGAAGGATCGAACGTGCGCCCGTGGGGCCGTGCGCTTCTAGTGGAAGCAGATGGCGAGTCGCTCTGCTCCGGAGTCGCGCGCGCCGCCTGCTCGGCAGCGGCTCTCGCCGCCTCCTCGGCCGCACGCCTCGCCGCCTCCTCGGCGGCCCGACGTGCCCGCTCCTCGGCTTCCCGGCGCAACCGCTCCTCCTCGGCCGCTACAAGAGTCGCCACCTCTCGATCAAGGTTCGCAACGTACTGTTCTTGTGCGGACAACGCCTCTTCGACCTCACGGGCTTTGACCTCTGCCTGGCTGCGAAGCGACGCAAGTTCGACCTCTCGACGCTCAAGGGCACGTTCTGCCGACTCGACGGCTCCGACCGCTTCTTTCACGTTGAGCACGAGCATCGCGTCACTGCGGTTCACTCTCCTGAACCATTCCACGCGCGTGAGGAAGTCCTCGAACGATGTGGTCCCGAGGAGGACTTCGAGCAGATGCGTTCCGCCCGATCGGTAGATGCTGCCGGCACGATGAGCGAGGGTGCTCTCGGCAGCCGCCTGGTCGCTTCGAGCCTGCACCAGTTCATCGCGCGTCTCGTCGATCTGCCCGCGTACGTCTTCGAGCGCTTCGATGGCTTCCAGGAGCTCCTCGCGTCTGAGTTCGGCCCGATCGGCGAGATCCTCCATCTTGGCCCGGGCACCGTCGACCTCGAGGCGCTTGGCCTCTATCTCGGGTGTGGAAGGGGTGGCGGGCGCCACGTACGGCGCGCCCAGGAGCAATGCGATGGAGAGCGCGGCGACTACGCCGACATCTATGGTCCTTGTGCTGCGCACGGGACCTCCTGCTGCGTCTATGCTTCGATCGAGGTCACATCGGGACTTCAGGAGTCAGCGACTCCAGCCGACATCACCTACATGCTATCATTTTTCGGCAGCTGAGCGGCACTACTTGATGCCGAAGCCCTGAAGGACCGAGCTGATGAGACGGACCCGACTGGTCGCAGCAATGCTCACCGCATGCCTGCTCTTCGGAGTCCTGGCACCGGCGGCACTTCCCGGCGCCCCCCCGGTCGGCCCGACGGCAGCATCCTCGCCGCCCCTCGATGAAGCCAAGGAGCGTGCACTCGAACTCGAGCAGCTGATCGAGGAGAACCGCGGCGAGCGCGTTTCCATCGAAGAGCGGATCGCGGTCACCAACCTGCGAATCGTAGCCCAGCAGGAGGTACTTGCCGAGGCGCGCAGCGCGCTCCTCGAAGCACAGCATTCCTACCGTGTCCGAATGGTGGACATGTACAAGTCACGCATCGCGGACCCCTTCAGCATCCTCTTCACGGCTGAGAGCATGTCCGATCTCTACTCGCGAATCATCATGCTCACACGAATCGCCCAACGTGACCGTCGCGCATATCTTGATGCCGTCGTCGCCGCAGCAGAAGCGGAATTCCAAGCTGCCTATCTCGACGATCTGAAGGCGCAAGACGTCGCCCTGCGAGAACTGCAGCGAAACTCGCTCGCCGAGCTCGACGCTGCGCTTGACGAGCAGCGCGTGCTCGTAGAGCGCCTGACAGAGGAGTCGCTGCGCGAACTCGAGGTCAGACGGACGATAATCGCACAGACTCGCAAAGAATGGCTTGAGAGCTCGGTTCCGCTCGACGCCGAGATCCGACTCGTTCCGGCGGTCGTCGAGCCGCACCACGGAGTCGTATACCTCGCATCCGAGCACCATCCACGCAGCTACCGGAGTCTCGCGCGGACCGAGACCGCTCTGTGTTCGTGGTACGGCAACGAGTTCCACGGACGACTGACGGCAAGCGGTCAGGTCTACAACCAGAACGACTTCACGTGTGCCTCGCGTACACTTCCGTTCGGCACGCGACTCGCCCTAACGCGTGGGGAACGACGAATCATCGTAGTAGTCACAGACCGTGGCCCGTTCATAGCCGGGCGCGACCTGGACCTGTCGCGTGCGGCCGCACAGGCTCTCGGCTTCTCAGGCCTGGCCACCGTCGACGTGGAATACGTCGAAGCCATCGATGACTGAGACGAACATCGGCCGGCTACGCGACGTGGATCAATGAGACGATCTTGGCATCACCAAGCTTGCTGCGCCCGCAAAGGAAATCCAGCTCGATAAGGAACGCGAGACCGACGACTAACGCACCGGTGCTCGCCACAAGCTGCGCTTTGGCGGCTGCCGTTCCACCCGTTGCCAGCACGTCGTCGACGATCAGTACGACGTCGCCCTCGCCGATCGCATCCAGGTGCATCTCGAGCGAGTCCGTGCCGTACTCCAGCGCGTACTCGGCCTTGGTGGTCTGCCACGGAAGCTTGCCCGGCTTACGGGCAGGCACGAAGCCGGCGCCCAGTTTGTAAGCGAGTGCTCCGCCGAAGATGAATCCCCGCGCCTCGGCCCCGAGCACCTTCGTGATGCCGTCATCAGCGAACTCTTCAGCGATAGTGTCAATCGCCTGCCGAAACCCGTCCGGACTCGCCAACAACGGAGTGATGTCCTTGAAGACGATCCCGTCCTTCGGGAAGTTAGGGATGTCGCGAATGTAGCTTTCCAGGTTCATCGTGCCTCCAGTTTTGGCGTACTTCCGTGCACAGGATACGACTATTGTGCCGACTCGACCAGCGAGCGACCAGGCTCGGCAGCCTCGTGGCGTACGGTGGCCACGTAGGGCAGGTTCCGCAAGCGGCCGTCGAGATCGAGCCCGTATCCGACGAGGAAGGCATCGGGCACAGAGAATCCACGGTAGGCGATCGGCAGGTCGACGATACGCCGGACATCTTTGTCCAGCAGCGTGCAGACCTCGAGGGATGCGGGAGACCGTTGTCTGAGCACGGAGAGGATATAGTTGAGGGTCAGACCGGTATCGATGATGTCTTCGACCACTATCACCCGGGCGTCCTCGATCGGATCGTCCAGGTCCTTCGTGATGCGCACGGCGCCACCGCTGCCGCCGGCGTACGAGGAGATCGCCATGAAATCGAGGGTGAGAGGCAGTTCGACATGCCGACACAGGTCGCACAGGAAGAACAGGCCGCCCCGCAACACCGTCACCAGCCGCACTTCGGAGCCCGCGTGCTCCCGAGAGATCGATCTACCGATCTCGGCGACACGCTGTGCTATCGCGTCCCGGGTGATGAGGATGCGATCGACCGCCTCCTCGCCACTGTAGGCGCGGGTCACCGGGCGTCCTCGCCCGAGTCTCCGGGAGCAAGCCCTCCGCCGCGGGAAAGCGGCTGCTCGGCGACACCGATCCCGAACTTGGCGAGCAGCATGCGGAAGTCCTTCTGGTAGAACACTTTGACGTTCACCTCAGGGTAGAGCTCCTTCAAGCGCCTGACCTTACGGTTCTTCTTGGTCACAAGCTTCTGGCTCATCGTCGTCAGTTCGATGTAGAGGTCGAAGTCAGGAAGGTAGAAATCCGGCGTGAACGATGCGATCACCCGGCCTTCACCATCCCATTCGATCGGGAATGTCGTCGGCTCGTACTCCCAACGGATCCGGTAGAAATCGAGGATCTCGGCGGCGACACGCTCGCTGGGGTGTGCGAAATCGATCGTTTCGCGTGACCGATCATCAGACTCGGAGTACCGGTTGTGTGTGTGATCCTCTGCCATGCTCCCTACACGACGTCCTCAAACACCCGCCCGAGCGCCCTCCTGAGAAGATGACTCTTCAGGTCGCCTGTAAGCCCTGTGAGCTCGCCGAGGGTCTCGACGAGCTTCTGACGCGTCTCAGGCGTCCGGTGCCTGAATGCCGGCATGAGCGCCTGGCCGAAAAAGGCGGCTTCTCGCTCGGCAAAGGTCTCGTACATGCGCAGGTGGCGGGGTTCGATCCCGAATCGGCGGAGGTCCCACGCGGCATGCGCTATCCGCACGTCCGCGGGACCTATCTCGGCCCCGCGCTCCCCCTCGGCGATCTCGACGAGAGCGAAGTCGGCGAGTTCGCGCACGAACGATGCGGGGATGCCGAGGATGGAAGGCACGTCCTCGATGAGGACGGGCTCGGCTTGCTCGAACGGGAGCGCGACCGGTTCGGTGCCACTCGGACCCGGGCCCCGGAGTTCAGGCGGTACCTTGCCCTTGTCGAAATCGGCGAGCTTACTGCGGATGACCGCCAATGGGAGGAAGTGCTCCTTCTGGAGGCGCAGAATCATGTCGACCCTGTTGAGATCGTGCTGGGAGAACTTCCGATACCCGCCGGGTGTGCGCTCCGGCGCTATCAGTCCCTCCTCCTCGAGGAAGCGGATCTTGGATATCGAGAGATCCGGGTACGCGGGCTGAAGGGTCTCGACGACCTCACCGATCGTCATATAGTCACGTGCGGCCATCAGGTTCACGACCCTCCGCGGTTCATGAACATCATCTGGAACTTCCCTACCTGGATGACATCGCCGTCGTCGAGCTGGGCCTTGTCGACCCTCACACCATTCACATACGTGCCGTTCAGGGAGCCTGCATCCTCTATCGATACTTCGGTGCCCGCGAGTTCGAGCACGGCATGGCTGCGCGAAACGGTTACGTCGTTGAGGAAGATGTCACACCCCGGATCCCGACCGACAGTCAGCCGGGCGCGATCGATGAAGAAACGCTCCCCTACGTCGGGTCCTTTGTGGACAACGAGCACAGGACCGACCCCGTCTTCGACAACCCCGGTCCCGGTCTCTTCTTGGGTGCCTCCGATCGGCGCGAACGCCTCGGTCGTCCCTTCGAGACGGACGCCACATGTCGGGCACTCCGGGGGATGAGGCTCACCCACGGGACCATCGCACGCCGGACATTTCGCCATGGCACGCTCCCTCTCACCGGATCGGCCGAGTGGCCCACTATTCAGTGAAACCGAAATCCCGCTTCTGGAACGACTCCGCGATCTGCGTCTCGAGCGCGGCGACGACTTCAGGGGTCTCCAACACTTTGGCGAGCTTCTCTTCGCTCAGCCGATTCTTGACGTAGGGGTCTTTCAGGGCTTCGCTCAATCTGCGGCCGTTCTGGACCTCGCGGATCACGTATTCGACCACCCGCTCTTCAACCGCGTCGGTGGCCAGATCGTCCATGAACCGCTGAAGCTTCTCTGCCAGTGTCGCCACTGAACCTCCTTCGTCCGGCCGAACGTCACCGGCCGCTACTCGTCCTCGTCTTCGGCGACATCGACATTCGAGACGCCGCGCAGGTCACTCGCGAGTATATGGATGAGCCGCTCGACATCGCCGCCGGAGATGACGTCGCCGCCGGCCTCGCGCTCTCCCTTGAGACGGCGCACGAGTTCCGCTTTGAGGATGTCTATCTTGCCATGGAGTACTCGACGTCGGTACGAGATCTTCTGCTCTTCCTCGTACAACTCGTTGAGGACTTCACGCAGCTCGTCGTTGGTCTTGCTCTCGAGGTCGATCAGCACATCATCGTGGCTGCTGTCGCTCACGATTCGCGCCCCCTTCGGTCGGCACTGCACGGATGTACGATCCGATGGCTCGATTGTATCAGACGAAACCCGCAACGGTGGCTCAACCTGGAGTCAAACCCGAGGTGTCCGGGAGCACCCGATGACAGCCCTCAGGCCTGCCTCACCCGTTCACGTGCGTCCCGGACCTCGTCAGCCGTCAGTGCGCCATCGAAGAACGAGACGCCCAGGCCCTGCTCGAAACCTTTGGATACCGCCCTGGTGATCGTCTCGCGTGACGGTTTCACTCCGAGAAGGTCCGCAAGAGTAGCCGTACTGCGGGCAAGTGAGCGGCGTGCGGCGGCGTCCATCCGAAACGCCTGCGACTCGAGTTCCAGGTCCCGGCTGATCGTGAACGAGCCGTGCTGCAGGACGGTCGTACCGGACCACACCTGGGCACTCCCGGAGAGTTTGCGCGTGCCAACCGAGAGATCCGCCGGAGTTGCATGCAGATAGCACGCCGGCGACGCGCCGCTTCCACGCGTGCGCCTCGTAAGCTCTGCGTCAACGCCAAGGATGCGATACGCCTCCTCCAGCCCTGCACACAGGTAACGATAGGACGCGGCTGTCCCTCGCGGCACTCCATCATCTACCGACGCCGCCACGGAGTAAGTGATCTCATCATCGTGGAGGACCCCCCTGCCACCCGTCAGGCGTCTCACCACATCCACGCCTCGTTCCCTGCATGACTCGAGATCGACGCCTGAGACGTCCTGGAACCTTCCAAGGGATATCGTAGGCCGGATCCAGCTGTAGATTCTCAACGTCGGAGGAACGTCGCCGGTCGCACGCGCAGACTGGATGGCAGCGTCGACCGCCATGTTCCACGCTCCGTCTCCCGGAGCGTCATCCACGATCAGGCGCCAGGTGCGCGCCACACGGATCACCCCTCGGTACGGTAGCGTAGATCGGGATTTCGGGCAGCTCCCGCCTCGTCAAGCCTGCGAACAGGCGTCGTGTAAGGAGCCCCCTTCACGAGCTCGGGGTCGCGCTTCGCTTCCTCGGCGATGGCGATCATTGCGTCGGCAAACCGGTCCAGCTCCTCCAGTGACTCCGTCTCGGTCGGCTCGATCATAAGCGCCTCCTCCACGATTAGCGGGAAGTAGACGGTCGGCGGGTGGAAACCGTGATCGAGAAGGCGCTTGGCGATGTCGAGGGTGCGGACCCCGTGTTCGCGTTTCTGACGCGATCCGGACAGCACGAACTCGTGCATGCACGTACGGTCGTAGGCGAGCTCATACGTGTCGCGGAGTCGCTCCTTGAGGTAGTTCGCCGAGAGGACGGCCTGCTCGCTTACCTCACGCAACCCCTCTCCGCCGAGCGCCCGGACATAGGCGTACGCCTTGACCAGCACGCCGAAATTCCCGTAGAAGGAGCGCACCCGCCCGATCGAACGTTCGGGCAGAGCGAGACCGTACGATCCGTCAGTGCGCCGGTGCGGGATCGGTCCGGGCAGATACGGAGCGAGTCGGGACACGACACACACCGGCCCGGCACCGGGTCCACCTCCTCCGTGAGGCGTCGAGAATGTCTTGTGGAGGTTGACATGCAGTGCGTCGAACCCCATGTCCCCCGGACGAGAGATTCCCATGATCGCGTTCAGGTTCGCTCCATCGCAATACGCGAGTGCACCAGCGCCATGCGCCGCTGCGGTGATCTCAAGTATGTTCTCATCGAAAAGTCCCAGGGTGTTCGGGTTCGTCAGCATGACCGCGGCTACATCGGTGCCGAGCACAGAGTTCAGGGCATCGAGGTCGACGCCTCCACGCTCGTCGCTCGGCACGGTCGTGACCTCGTAGCCGCACATAGCGACCGTAGCCGGATTCGTGCCGTGGGCCGTATCGGGGATGATGACTCTCTTCCTCACATCGCCGCGATCCCGGTGGTATGCACGGAAGCACATGAGAGCAGTGAGCTCGCCATGGGCGCCCGCCGCCGGCTGAAGGGTGACCGCGGGCAGCCCCGAGACCTCGGCCAGCGCATCGGCGAGACCGACCATCAGTTCGAGTGCCCCCTGGACGGTCGCTTCGGGCTGATACGGGTGAAGCCCTGCGAAGCCTTCGAGTCGGGCAAGATCCTCGTTGACGCGCGGGTTGTACTTCATCGTGCAGCTGCCGAGCGGATAGCTCCCGCTGTCGACCCCGAAGTTCATCGAAGCGAGATGGGCGTAGTGCCGTGCGATCTCCACCTCGGTGACGTGAGGAATGACCGGCGGCTCGACACGCACCGCTCCGCCCAGTGCCGCGCCCAGGTCGACATCGGGTACGTCGAGCGCGGGCGGCATGACGCACCGTGATTCGGGAGCACCTGTCTCGAAGATCAGTCGACGCGGGCCGCGCGACGGAGCAGCTCCCGGCGTGTGCGAAAGCTTCTCAGTCACAGGGAGGCCACCTCCTCGGCGAACGCGTCCATCTCGACACGCGTGCGCTTCTCTGTCACCGCGAACACGACGAGAGACTCGGCAAGGCTTTCATCGGGCACGATCGGCGTAGCCGGTTCGATGCTTGTGAGGGGAACACCGGCCAGGAAGCCGCGTTCGAGCATCGATGCGTGCATCCCGGCGATCTCGCCGTCGTATGCCAGCGCGAACTCGTGGGCGAACGGTGTGTCCCACGGCGCGCTGAAGCGTCCCGTCGAGAGCAGGCGTTCACGCAGGTAGTGAGCTTTCGCGATGCAGGCACGTGCGGTGGATGCCAGGCCTTCCCGGCCGACGGCACACAGGTACACCGCGGCTCCGAGAGCACAGAGCGCCTGGTTGCTGCAGATGTTACTCGTAGCTTTCTCACGACGGATGTGCTGCTCTCTCGTGGAGAGCGTCAACACGAACGCGTCGTTGCCGTCGACATCTACCGTGCGGCCTACCAGCCTGCCGGGAATATGGCGCATGTGCGCCTCACGACATGCGAAGAATCCGAATGCCGGCCCACCGAAACTCATCATGTTGCCGAGCGGCTGTCCCTCCCCCACCACGATGTCCGCGCCTGCCTCGCCAGGAGCCTCGAGCACCCCGAGGAGCAGAGGGTTGGTCGCGACGACGAGAAGTGCGTCCGCCTCATGGGCGAGGGTGGAGGCGCTGCCGAGATCCTCAAGGTTGCCGACGACGTTCGGACTGCTCAGCAACAGTGCCGCGACGTCTCCCCCTTCCAGAGCCCGTCTGACTCCCTCCTCACCGTCGAAGTCGATGACGCCACCGGCGTGAGGGCCTGCGAACGTCACGTCGAAGGTGCCCGCGTCGGCATAGGTGGCCAGCGTGTTACGCCACTCGGGATGGACCGTGCCCGCGCACACGACGCGCCTGCGGCGGGTCACCCGGCACGCCATCATCGCTGCTTCGGCGAAGGCCGTCGCACCGTCGTACATCGATGCATTCGCGACATCCATGCCTGTCAGCGCGCACATCATGGACTGGTACTCGTAGATTCCCTGGAGCGTGCCCTGGCTGACCTCGGGCTGGTAGGGCGTGTACGCCGTGAAGAACTCCGGTTTGCGCAGGACATGATCGACGATGCTGGGAACGTAGTGATCGTAGCACCCCGCCCCCGCGAAACTCACTACACCGGATGCGGGCTCATTGGTGTCGGCGAGGCCACGGACGTGAGATACGAGGTCCATCTCTCCGAGTGCTCCGGGCAGATCGAGTGGACGGCCGAGCCTGACCTTCTCGGGGACGTCGGCGAACAGATCGACGATGTCGGCACGGTCGATCGCGCGAAGCATCGCCTCGCGCTGCTCGCACGTGACGGGTATGTGTCGCATCTGTTCCTTACGCTTCCTCGGAAACGAGCGCCTCGTACTCCTCGGCAGAGAGCAAGCCATCGAGCTGCGAGGGATCTGCAAGCTTGACTTCGATCATCCAGCCCTCACCGTATGGATCCTCGTTGACGGTCTCAGGCGCATCCGTCAGCGCGCTGTTGACCTTGATGACCTCGCCGTCGGCGGGCGTGTAGAGCTCGGACACCGACTTCACGGACTCGATCTCGCCGAACGCCTCGCCGGCACTGACCGTATCGCCTTCCGAGGGCAGGTCGACGTAGACGACCTCACCGAGCTGGTGCTGCGCGAAGTGTGAGATGCCGATCACCGCGACATCCCCCTCGACACGGACCCACTCGTGCTCCTTGTCGTACTTCAGATCGCTCGGATACATCGTCTGTGTGCTCCTTTCAGGGCATTGCTCACGACAGAGAAGTGCTTTTCACGAACGGCGGCCGTTCGACCCGTGCCTTGGCGGTCTTGTGTCGTATGACGACCTCGAGAGCTGTACCGGGCTCGGCAAGCGAAACGGGCAGATACGCGGTCGCGATGCCGGTCCGGAGCGTGGGCGAGAACGTGCCGCTTGCAACCTTACCCACCTCCCCGCCTTCGTGCAACACAGGGTGCCCGGCACGCGGTATTCCTCCCTCGACAACAAGCCCGCACAGGCGGTAGGCCGGTCCCTCGGAACGTATGCGTGCGATCGCCTCGGACCCGACGAAACCGGTACCCTTCTGCGGAACGACCCACCCGAGGCCGGCAGAGATCGGATCGACACCCCTGTCCATGTCGCTTCCGTAGAGGTGATACCCCATCTCCAGACGCAGCGTGTCGCGCGCACCGAGCCCGCAAGGCGTGACTTCGGCGAAACTGAGCAGCGCGCGCCAGATCCCGGCAGCATGGGAAAGATGGCAAAGGATCTCCACCCCGTCCTCCCCCGTGTAGCCGGTGCGTGCGATAAGGACCGGTGTACCATCGAGGCGCGCCTCGCCGATGTGGAAGCGGCGAGGGACCTCGAAACCGGGGCCTGCCAGCTCCATGATGACCTCGAGTGCACGAGGTCCCTGAAGCGCTATCAGTCCCGTACGGTCCGATTCGTCCGCCAGCTCGACGATGCCGCAGTCCACCCGGTGCTCCGGCTCCGTCTGATCGCTGAGTGTGACGTCTTGAGGACAGCGTGCCCGCAGCCAGTCCAGATCGGTCTCCCTGTTGGCGGCGTTCCCGATGATGAGGTACTCGAGATCTCCGGTGTGATACACGATGAGATCGTCGATGATGCCCCCGTCTTCGTCGCACATGAGGGTGTACTGGGCGGCACCCACCTCGCCGATACGAGCCAGATCGTTGGTCAGCAGTCCCTGGAGGTAGTCGAACGCGCCGAAGCCGAAGACGCGGAACTGGGTCATATGACATACATCGAAGATGCCTGCGGACGAACGTACCGCCTCGTGTTCCTCCCTGATGCCGCTGTACTGCACCGGCATCTCGTAGCCCGCGAACGGCACCATGCGCGCTCCAAGAGCGAGGTGCTCTTCGTAGAGCGGGGTCTTCGCCAGCAAGTGGCCCATCTGTTCTCCTCCCGTATGTGTCCCGATGTCGGCTCCGGCACCTACAGTGCGATCGCCGGCTCGGCAGTCTCTCCGAAGAGTGACCTCCACGCCCGGACCATGCGGATCCACGCACGCTCCAGAAGTGTCGGCTTTCTGACATCGACCACGGCTATCAGAGGTACCTGGGCGATCAGCCGATCTCCCTGTACGAGTGAGAGAGTCCCCATACGGTCCCCCCTCATGATCGGTGCGTCCACCTTCTCGGGCAGCTGAACGGTGCGGGTCACTTCACCGGCAAGGTCGAACACCGGCAGATTGGCCGGCACCCCCACGACCGCCTCGACTGTCACGTCCAGGTAGTCCGCGACCGGCAGCACCGAGATCACCTCTCCCGTCTGTGCCAGATTGCGTTCGGCAAAGTGCACGAATCCCCACTCGAGGAGTAGTGCAGCCTCCTGGAAACGAGTCGCCTCGTCAGGTGCTCCCAGGATGACGGTGTACAACTCGATACCTTCGCGCTCGGCTGAACCGACAAGACAATATCCCGCACGACTCGTCCATCCGGTCTTCACGCCGGTGGCGCCCTCAAGCGTCCCGATCAGCAGGTTGCTGTTCTCGAACACCTGCGGGCCTTCTGTTCCATCGATCACGACCTCGGGAAGCGTTACCATCCGACGGAACTCGGAATCTCCCATCGCGTAGCGCGCAAGCGTCCCCAGGTCCCGTGCGCTCGTGTGGTGGCCGTCGGCATCGAGCCCGTGAGGATTCGCGAATGAGGTGGCATCGAGACCGAGCCGATCGGCCGTCGCATTCATCATAGCCGCGAAGCCGTCGACACTTCCCCCGACGTGCTCGGCCACGGCCACCGCGGCATCGTTGCCTGACCGAACCAGTATGGCCTGCAGAAGCACACCGAGCGGATAGGTCGCACCCGCCTTCAGCCGTGCTGCCGCCTGACCTGTCGTCGCGGCGCGCTGAGACACCACGACAGGTTCGTCGAGAGACGCATTCTCCAGCGCGACGATCGCCGTCATGATCTTCGTTGTGCTCGCCATCGCGCGCTCGACATCGGGCTCCCGTGACCACAGCACACGCCCGTCGGAAGTCATCAGTACGCCGGAAGGCGCCACAACATCAGGAGCCTTCTGCGCCACCTCGGCCGGCAACTCGCCGACGGCGACGTCGCCCAGTGTGTCTGTCGGCGATACCGCACCTGGCGCCACTCCCACCGATCCGAGCACAAGGGCTGCAACGAGGAGTGCCGACATGAACCCGGGGATCCCGAGGTCACGATATCGGCTAGCTCTGTCTTGGTGGCGCGTGAACAGCTGCATGCAATTCTTCCGTGTGCAACGAATGTGAGGCCGGGTGAACCACACGCATCAGCGTACCCCAGAACGGTTCGTCCGGGAGATCAGGCTCCGTTGTCGGGCTCGTAGAGATCGGTCGGGCGCAACACACGGTATCCGGCGGACTCGAGGACGTCACGCGCACGCTCGTCGTCCACCTTCAGGACATCGACCGCCCCTCCCCTTCCCGGCTCTACGAAGCAGTAGGCGTATTCCACATTGATGTCCTCGGCACCGAGAGCTTCGAGCACGTCGGCAAGTGCCCCCGGTTCGTTGGGCACCTCGACCGCGATCACACCGGTAACCGACACACCGAAGCCCGCTTCCTCGAGTGCCTTCTGGGCCATGCGGGGATGATCGCAGATGATACGGACGACTCCGAACTCCTCTGTGTCTGCGACCATCAGTGCGCGCATGTTCACGCCGACATCGCCCACAGCCCGACACAAGTTCGCAAGCCGCCCCGGTTGGTTCTCGAGGAACACCGAGATCTGCTCGATCATGTGGCTCACGCCCCTTCCGTCTCGCCGCGCAGATCGACCACGCGGCGTGCTTTGCCTTCACTGCGCTCGATCGACCTCGGCTCGACGAGTTTGACGCCGATCGAAACGGCCAGCGCGGCGGCGATCTCCGAACCCACCTTTCGCTGGAGTTCCTCGAGTTCGCGAATCTCGTCGAACGCAAGCTCAGGAGCGACCTCGACATGCACCTCGACGGTGTCCATCGACCCACGCTTGCCGAGTACCACCTGATAGTGGGGAGCTACACCGGGTATGCCCGCCAGCACCTGCTCGATCTGGCTCGGGAACACGTTTACCCCGCGGATGATGATCATGTCGTCGGTCCGCCCGGTGATGCGCTCCATCCGCCGGAATGTTCGACCGCACGGACACTCCCCGGGAATGATGCGGGAGATGTCACGGGTCCGGTACCGGATGACGGGTATGCCCTCCTTGGTCAGGGTCGTGAAGACCACCTCGCCCCGCTCGCCATCGGGCACCGGCCGAAGCGTCTCGGGGTCGAGTATCTCGATCAGGAAATGGTCCTCGTTCACATGCAAGCCGTGCTGCTCGACACACTCGCTGGCGACACCGGGACCGAGGACCTCGGACAGGCCGTAGATGTCTATAGCCCGCACGCCGAGGTGCTCCTCGATCTGAATCCGCATGTTCTCACTCCACGGCTCGGCACCGAAGACGCCGATGCGCAATGGAAGGGAGCGGGGGTCGATGCCCATCTCCTCGGCAGTCTCGGCCACGAGCAGCGAGTACGAGGGCGTGCAGGCGAGCACCGTGACACCGAAGTCCGAGAGCACCTGGACCTGCCTGCGGGTGTTACCGCCCGATATAGGTACCGTGAGGCAACCGAGACGCTCCGACCCGTAGTGCACGCCGAGCCCGCCGGTGAACAGGCCGTAGCCGTAGGCGACCTGAACCACATCGTCGGGAGTCGCTCCGGCAGATGCCAGGGTGCGTGCCATCAGATCTGCCCAGTTCGAGATGTCGGTCTTCGTGTAGCCGACGACCGTGATCTGGCCTGTCGTCCCGGAGGAGGCGTGGACCCGGACGATATCCCGGGTCGGGGCGGCGAACATTCCGTACGGATAGTGCGCCCTCATGTCATCTTTGACGGTGAACGGAAA
>SKKZ01000036.1 GCA_007123455.1 Coriobacteriia bacterium
GAGCACCGTACTTCGTGCCGGAGACCAAGCTTGTCGAGGAGCTACTGATGGAGATGCGGACGCAGACTCACATAGCGATCGTTGCTGACGAATACGGTGGGACAGCGGGACTCGTTACGATCGAAGACCTGCTCGAGGAGATCGTCGGCGAGATATTCGACGAATACGACTCGGCGGTCCCGTTGATCGTCGAGGCCGATGACGGCAGCCTGCTTGTCGATGCCCGTTTGCCGGTCAACGACCTCAACGAGAGATTCGATACCGCTCTGGAACTTGAAGCGGATACCGTCGGCGGTCTGTTCACCGAGGTCGCAGGGCATATTCCCGAAGTCGGCGAAAGCGTCGAGATCGAGGGTCTGCACTTGACGGTCGAAGAGCTCCAGGGCACGCGTATCATGAAACTGACAGTCCGGCCGGCCACCGCGGCCGATTGCAAGGAGGGACTCGATGCGTAACCTCACCCAACCCGACCTGGCACTACTCGCGTTCGCCCGCGAAGTAAAGGGCAAGGCCTATGCTCCATACTCCGACTTCCGGGTCGGTGCGGCCGTTTACGCATCGGGAGAGATCTTCCAGGGCGTCAACGTCGAGAACGCGGCGTACGGGTCGACTCTCTGCGCCGAACGCGGGGCGCTTATGAGCGCCATCGCCGCCGGTTGCACGGATATCGATGCCGTTGCTGTCGTAGGTGACTCCGAGTCGCCTACGGTGCCCTGTGGTGCATGCCGACAAGCTCTTGCCGAGTTCAATCCCCACATGCGCGTGATAATGGGCGGTCGTACCGACGAGGTCCTCGTGATGGGACTCGATGAATTGCTACCCGAGGCGTTTGTCCGCGGATATCTCGACCAGGACGAGGAGCAGGGCGATTCGGAGTGAGCGCGGACACGACATCCCCCGGGGAGCAGCCGGCGGTTCGTAGCGGGTTCGTTGCCCTGGTCGGGCGTCCGAATGCCGGGAAGTCGACTCTCGTCAACGCAGTCGTCGGTACGAAGGTCGCTATCACCTCCGACACGCCGCAGACCACCCGTCACCGCCTGAGGGCGGTGGTGGATACCGAGGACGCGCAGATCGTGCTCGTCGATACGCCCGGTCTCCACAAACCTCACGATGCTCTCGGGGAGAGCCTCAACCGTTCGGGGCTCATGGCGTTGTCCGATGTCGACGTCGCATGTCTGGTGATTGACGGCTCTGCCCAGGTGGGGAAGGGTGACCGCTGGGTCGCCGAACAGGTGGCCGCTTCACGCGCTGCGAAGGTCCTCGTCCTGACGAAGGTAGATCTTGTGGACCAGGCCCGGGTCGAACGCCAGCTTGAGTCCGCCCGGACACTCATGGAGTACGACGACGAGGTCGCCGTCTCGGCGGTCGAAGGGTTCAACGTTGATGGCTTCGTTGGCACCGTCACACGTCTGCTTCCTGAGGGCCCCCGGTATTTTCCGCGTGACATGGCAACCGACCAGCCGCTGGAGGTAATGGTCGCCGAGTTCATCCGCGAGAAGGTGCTCCGTTCGACATTCGATGAGGTTCCCCATGCGGTGGGCGTCGCGGTCGACGAACTCGAGTACGTGAGTGCGTCAGATCTCGCACGTGTCACGGCGACCGTCTTCGTGGAGCGTGAGTCCCAGAAGGGGATAATCGTCGGCAGAGGCGGTGAGATGATCAAGCGCATCGGAAGCGAGGCGCGGGTGGATCTCGAGAGGTTACTCGGTTCGCGGGTCTATCTCGATCTCATCGTGAAGGTGAAGCGCAACTGGCGTCGCGATGCGTCGCAGATTCGCCGGTTCGGATACGGGGAGGGGTTGTAGCAACGTGGAGACTTCGGTACTCGCAGGTGCCATCGATCAGACGTTGCTGAAGCCGACAGCGGGGTTCGCCGAGGCGGCCGCCTGGATGGATGCGTCGCGCGGTTTCAACTTCGCAACGTTGTGTGTCTCTCCGTTCCTGGTACCTCTCGCCGCGCAGAAGCTTGCCGGTACGGACACAGTGGTCTGCTCCGTTTGTGGTTTCCCGCTCGGGTACGCCAACACCGAGACCAAAGCCGAGGAAGCGAACCTGCTCGTGAGGTTGGGATGCGTCGAGGTCGACATGGTCTTCAACATCGCGGCGTTCCTCGAGGGCGAGACGGCCTTCGTTGAAGAGGACGTTCGGGCAGTCGTGGATGCCGTCCGCCACACTTCCGACGGCCATGCCCTGGTGAAGGTCATCATCGAGACCGGTTACCTGAGCGATCTCGAGATCGAGAGTGCGAGTCGTATCGCTGCCGCCGCAGGCGCCCACTACGTGAAGACCTCCACGGGGTTCGGGCCGCGCGGGGCGAGCCTGTCCGATGTCCGGATCATCAGGGAGACGGTCGGGCCGGATATCGGTGTCAAGGCCGCGGGGGGCATCCGTGACCTCGACACTGCGCTCGAGATGCTGGAAGCGGGGGCGAGCCGGCTCGGCTCCTCATCGGGCGTAGAGATCCTCGAGGCACTCGAGCACCGGGGATAGCGTGACGTCGTGACCGCATATTCGCTGCGGGCGCTCGTGCTGCGCAAGACCAAGCTCGGTGAGGCCGACATGATTCTGACGCTGCTCTCGGCGGACGGCAGGATCGTTCGCGCCGTTGCCAAAGGCATGCGCAAACCCACGTCTCGCTTCGCCGGCCGCCTGGAGCCGGGCTCCGTAGTCGATCTCATGCTCGCCAGGGGGCGCACGCTCGAAGTGGTCTCCGATGCCCGCTCGGTCGACCTGCACTCGGGTCTGCGCACCGAGTACGAACGCTCCACAGCGGCATCGGTGGTCCTCGATGTCCTGGACAAGATAGCGGTCGAAGGGCAGACCGAGGAGAGGCTGTTCGGCCTGGCGTGTGCGACCCTCTCCGCGATCGAGCGTGCAGATCCCGGGCGCCTGCGTGCAACGGTGACAGCATTCCTGCTCAAAGCGATGGCGATGCACGGTTATCGTCCCCACCTCGACTCCTGCGTCTCGTGTGCGTGCTCTGCACGGGGCAGGATAGGCTTCTCGCTCGAGGCCGGTGGCGTACTCTGTCCGACATGCGGTGGTAGTGCACCGCAGATGAGCGCTTCATCCCGGGAGCTGCTGTCGTGGCTGCTTGCATCGACTATGGACACGATCGCCGGGACCGAGCTACCGGCCCGTGAGGTCTCCGAGACGTTTGCGCTGATGCGTCAATTCGTCACGTATCACCTGCCTGCGCGGTTGAAGGCGCTGGAGTTCTACGCCAACGGTGGGGGGTTATGAGCCGGTCGACATCACCCCGGGAGGCGTCGGGACCGACAGGCGGTTCCGACGTGCATTTGCGGGTGCACCTCACCGAGCGCGGCTATCGCAGCGTGCTGTTGCACCTGGCGGCGCTGCGCCTGAGGTTCGTCCCGCCTGTGTTGGGGATGTTCGGTATGCTTGCATACGCTGCGGGTATGCGCACCGAGGCGATCGCGCTGTTCGGTGGGGTGGTAGCGATACCGGTCGTCGTCTGGGGATATCTGGCCTGGTTGTCAGGCTCGCCGAGTTCTCGTCCTCTCTACACGCCGGTCGAATATAGATTGACCGAGGCCGGTGTAGGGTATCGCTCGGCTGAGGGTGACGGCGAAATCGGCTGGGACTCGGTCGTGCGCTGGCGGGAGGCCGCCGGGCATCTACTCATCTACGTGAGCGGTTCCAACTACCTGCTGATCCCGCTTGAGGACGTTGCGCACGAGACCCGCGAGGCGCTGGACGCTGTCTTGCGGGAGCGGGTGGGCCCGCCCGGCCGCCGCGCCGGGCGCTTGCGGTAAGATACGTGCACGTCCGACGTGGCCTGATGCCGGCCCGAGAGGAGACACTCCGCCTATGCAGGGGACGACCTTCCAAGACATCATTCTTGCGCTCTCCCGATACTGGGCCGACAGGGGTTGCGTCCTGCTTCAACCCTACGACACCGAGGTGGGAGCGGGCACGTTTCACCCCGCAACGACCCTGAAGTCGCTTGGTCCGGAGCCGTGGCGTACGGCCTACGTTCAACCGAGTCGCCGTCCGGCAGACGGCAGGTACGGTGAGAACCCGAATAGACTGCAGCACTACTATCAATACCAGGTGATTCTTAAGCCGAGCCCCGACGATGTGCTCGATCTGTACTGGGACTCTCTGCGCGCCATCGGTATCGAGCCGGCCGAGCATGATGTGCGCCTCGTCGAGGATGACTGGGAGTCGCCGACGCTCGGCGCATGGGGTCTGGGCTGGGAAGTCTGGCTCAACGGCATGGAGGTCACGCAGTTCACCTACTTCCAGCAGGTCGGCGGTTTCGATTGTCGCCCGGTGCCCGCCGAGATCACCTACGGTATCGAACGGCTTGCCATGTATATCCAGGGCGTGGACAGTGTCTTCGACCTCGTGTGGGTAGAGGCGCCTGACGGCTCCTCGTACACCTACGGTGACGTCTTCAAGCGTAACGAGTTCGAGTACTCGCGCCATAACTTCGAGCTCGCGGACATCGACATGCTCTATCAGCTGTTCGACATCTACGAGGCCGAGTGCAAGCGCATCCTCGAGGCGGGGGCTCCGCTGCCCGCCTACGACTACGTCTTGAAGTGTTCGCACGCGTTCAACTTGCTCGATGCACGGGGCGCGATCGCTGTCGCGGAGCGGGTGAGCTTCATCGGCCGGGTCCGCACGATCGCGAAGGCCTGCTGTGAGAGTTACCTACGCTCGATCACGCCTTCAGACGAGGAGACGTCTGCACAAGACGCCGCTGAGCCGGAAGGTGGTGCGGCATGATGCGCGAGCTCGTGTTCGAGATCGGGGTCGAAGAAATCCCCTCCACACCGCTGTACGCCGCCATCGGTCAGCTCAAGGCCGATGCGGAGAGTGCCTTTAAGGACGCAAGACTCAGCTATGCCGTGGTCGACGTGTTCGGCTCGCCACGCCGGCTCACCCTGCGCGTCAGCGATTGTGCGGAGCAACAGGAGGATCAGACGCACCGTGTGAAAGGCCCCGCGATCAGCGCTGCCTTCGATGAGGATGGCAACCCGACGAGGGCGGCGGAGGGGTTCGCACGCAGCAAAGGTGTGGACGTCTCCAGCCTCGAACGTGTCGAGGACGACGGCGGTGCCTACGTGTATGCAGTGATCGAGCGCCCGGGGCGTCCGGCGTCCGAAGTCCTTCCCGAGGTGCTCCGCGGCCTGGTCGAGGAGCTGGAGTGGCCGAAGTCGATGAGGTGGGGCACGGGAGACGTGCGCTTCACGCGGCCGGTACGATGGCTGCTCGCTCTGTTCGGTGCGGACGTCATCCCGGTGACCTTTGCTGGCCTCGAAGCCGACCGGCTCACCTTCGGCCACCGGTTCCTTGCGCCCGGACCTATCGAGATCCCTACGGCATCCGAGTACGATGTCGCGTGCAGGAAGGGACTGGTGCTCTACGATCACGGTGAGCGTGCAACACTCATTCGGGACCACATCAAGGTTGCGGCAGACCGTACTGATGCCGCTGCGGTTGTGCCCGAGAAGGTCTTTGCCGAGGTCGTCAACCTCGTGGAGTGGCCGACGATCGGGGTAGGCCGCTTCGATGAGGAGTTCCTCGAGGTGCCGCGTGAGGTTCTCGAGACGGCGATGGAGTCCCACCAGCGCTACTTCCCGCTTGAGGGGGCCGACGGCACTCTGCTACCGGCGTTCATCGTCGTCCACAACGGTGATC
>SKKZ01000070.1 GCA_007123455.1 Coriobacteriia bacterium
ACCTCGGACGCATCCGATCTGAGCTGGTCCGCCACCCCGACAACTCCGGTGGCACGTCCGTTCTCCGCGATCACGAGCACGGAACGTCCATCGTCCTCGAGACCTTCGACAACGGCACGGACACCGTCTTCCGCGACCCCCTCCGACACGACGAAGGCGAGACTGCCGATCACATAACGGACGCCGTCGACGGTCCCCCGCACCCCGCCACCGGGCACATCCTCGTACGCCGAGACCCTGACCCGACCGCTTACGCCGCCCGCCGCTCGCACGATGGCACGGGCCAGCGGATGATTGCTATGCGATTCGAGAGCGGCCGCGACGGTCAGGACGCGCGCCGCGTCCCCGTCGTCGAGCGCGACCACATCGGTCACCTCGGGAGTGCCACGCGTAAGCGTGCCGGTCTTGTCGAACGCAACCGCCCTGATGCGGGCGGCGGTCTCGAGGTGTATTCCGCCTTTCACGAGGACGCCGTCGCGTGTCGCACGGGTGATGGCCGAGACGATCGACACCGGTGTCGATATGACGAGCGCGCACGGACACGAGATCACGAGCACGACCAGCGCACGGTAGAACCACTCCTCGAAGCCTCCCCACTCCTGCCCGAGCACCATGCCGGTGACCGGCGGAACGATCGCCAGAGCGACCGCCAGCGCAACCACGGCTGGCGTGTAGTAGCGGCTGAACCGGTCGACCAGCTGTTGCGAGGGAGCCCGTGTAGCCTGGGCCTCCTCGACCATGAAGATGACCCGCGAAAGCGTCGAGTCCTCGGCTCCGGCACTGACGCGCACCTCCAGCGGACCGCTCGTGTTGAGCGAACCCGCAAACACCGCGTCGCCTGCGGATTTCTCGACGGGCACCGATTCCCCGGTGATGGGCGACTCGTCTATCGCCGAGGAGCCTGCTTCGATGAGACCGTCGAGCGACACACGCTCGCCGGGACGCACCACGACAAGCTCCCCCAACGCGACCTCATCGACGGGGACCTCGGTCTCCGCGTCGTCCCTCACGACCCGGGCGATCGGGGGAGCGAGGTCCATGAGATCACGGATCGACCTGCGGGTACGTGCGAGCGAACGGGACTCGAGCATGCCGCCGAGGGAGAAGAGGAAGACGACCGCCGCGCCCTCGGCCCACTCTCCGATGCCTGCGGCACCGAGGACCGCCACGGTCATGAGGACATTCATGTCGAGGATGCGTGCTCGCGCCGAAGCCAGCGCCCGACGGAAGATGAGCCAGCCGCCGGACGCGATCGCCAGGGCATACGCGGCCACCGAACCGCTCTCGGTCCAGCCGGGATCCGCACGCCCGAGGAGCCACGCCGCCACGACCAGCACGCCCGCGACAACAGTGGAGACATCGTGGGCGTGAGATGTCCACCATCCGGGTCTTTCCCGGGTCCCGGTGGACGGAGCCCGTAACGCAGCACCGGCGAGCGGCTCGACCTCGTGGCCGGTACGGCGAACGACAGCCAGCGCGCGACCGAGCGGATCCGAAGCCGGGTCGTACTCGAGCACCATGATGCCGCTCGCGAAGTTCACATCGGCACGCACGACGCCGGGTATCTGCTCGACGGACTTCGCCACGGTCCGCGCGCAGTCGGGTCAATCCAGGCCCTTCAGGCGGTACGACGCGTGCGCGACCGTCTCGCCGATCTCGAGCCCGAGCCTCCGGGCGGCCTGCTCCAGGTCTGCCGGGTTCACGACGTCACGATCATAGGTGATCGTCAGCGTCCAGGTATGGGTGTCCACTACCACCCCGACGACCCCGTCGAGCGAATCGATGGCTCCCCTGAGCCGCTCGACGCACTCGGCACAGCGCACGCCGTCAGGCATGATGATGGAGATGCGAAGCTCGTCCGTGTCCACGCCGGGCAAGGGGGCTGCCGCCGGACTCACGACTGCTCCTCGGCGTGCTCGCGGCCCTGCGCAAGCAGCGTGGCGACATGATCATCGGCCAGGCGATAGATTGCACGCTTGCCATCGCGCTCAAAGGTCACAAGATCGCGATCGCGAAGGACTCGGAGCTGATGGCTCACAGCTGATGCGCTGACCCCGGTGACAGCCGCAAGATCGCACACACAGAGCTGCTCGCGCGAGAGAGCAAGCAGGATGCGCAACCGGGTAGCATCGGAAAGGGCGGCGAAGATCCCGGCGATCGTGCGAACGTGATGCTCGCTCGGCTGAACACCGAGAACGCGCGCAACAGCATCGGAATCGACTATCTGAACCACGCATGTATCGGAATGGTCATCTGAACATCTGCTCATACGTTCATCTATATCTGTACGTGGTGTCGCCGTCAAGTTCGACGTGCGGGAATACTCTCATTGGACGACCGCATCCGAGGGGGCCACTATGGACACGTCCATCATCGATCTTCACGAAGCCGCGCACCGCGAGGCCTCGGCCGTCGGAGGAAAAGCGGCAAACCTCGCGCGCATCGCTGCAGAAGGGCTCCCCGTCCCCGCTGCCAAGGTTCTCACAACCGAGGCGTTCGCGCGCTTCATGGAGATGTCGGAAACTATGGGGCTCGTACGGGGTCTCGCACGACTCCCGACGGAGCGGACCGCCCTCGACACGCAGGCGGCGAGGATACGCCGGTCCATCCTGGGGCATCCACTTCCTCCGGCGCTCTCCGGGGAACTCGCAGCGGCTTTCCTGGAACTCTCCTCGGAGGGTCACATGATCGTCGTCCGCAGCTCCGCAACGGTCGAAGACACCGCCTCGTCGAGCTTCGCGGGCATGCTCTCGTCGATCGCCTCTGTCGGCAGCGCTGAAGAGATGTGTGCCGCGGTCAAGCGATGCTGGGCGTCGGCGTTCGGACTTAGAGCGGTGCTCTACGCCCGCGAACGCGATGTGGATCCCGCCGACGTGGGCGTAGCGGTCGTCTTGCAACGACAGATACCATCGGAGCGTTCGGGACTCGTATTCGGCAGGGATCCCGCCCGTCGAGAAGCCGACGTCGTCATCGTCGAAGCCATATTGGGAACGGGTGAGGACATCGTCTCGGGTGAGGTCACGCCCGAACGCTACGAGTTCAGTCCGGCTGACGGACGTGTGACCCTGGTCGGTCACCCCGCTGGCGCGCTGTCGCCGGCCCGAAAACTCTCCGATCGTGAGGTAGCGCTGCTCGCCGGGTGGGCGCGCCAGGCCGAAGAGGTGTTCGGCTCGCCCCAGGACATCGAGTGGGCATTCGCGGAAGGTGAGTTCTATGTGCTTCAATCCCGACCGCTCGTCTTCGCACCGTCGGAATCGATGCTGTTTCCCGAGATCGCCGAGCATACGGTGGTGCTGCGCGGAGTCGGAGCGAGTCCGGCTGTCGGTTCTGGAGAGGTGGTCCTCCTCCCTGACGAGCAGGTGCAGATCGTGCCTCCCGCCAGCGTTGTCGTCGTCCGCCGCTTGACGAACGATCTCGCCGTGCACCTCCGTCACGCCTCCGCAGTCATCGCCGACGAGGGGGGCGCGACCAGCCACGGAGCCAACATTCTGCGCGAGTTCGGCGTGGCATGCGTGCTTGGGACCGGTTCTGCCACGACGACCCTTACCGACGGCGACCGGGTCACGGTCGACGGGTACCGCGGAGCCGTCTTCCTCGGAGACCTCTCGTTGCACCCCGGCGAAGTCGGATTCACCGCATCCACCCGAACGCAGGTCTTCGTCTCAGTCCTCGTCCCGGAGCAGGCCGCCGCAGTGGCCGACCACGCCGATGGAGTGAGCTCCTTGCGCAACGACTACTTCCTGCTGCAGTCAGGTGTCCACCCGTCCAAGCTTGTGCGTGCGGGACGTGGTCGTGCACTGGAGGACTCGATCTCGAAAGGCCTGATCGAAACCGCTCGCCTATTCGCGGGCAAACAAGTCTGGTACAAGACGCTTGATGCGCCGACCGACGAGTTCCGCCGACTGGACGGCGGCGACGAGGAGCCAAACGAGCGCAATCCACTCCTCGGCTGGCGTGGTCTGGGACGTGAGCTCGAAGAGCCCGAGCTGTTCCTGCTCGAATTACGTGCGGTTGGACGGGCTCTTGAAGCCGGTGCCGACAACATCGCCGTGAAACTGCCCTTCGTCCGATTCCCGGAGGAGTTCGCCGAGGCGAAACGCTTCATCGCTAACGTCGGCATGCGACCGCACGACGACATCGGGATAGGAGTCTCGGTCGAGATGCCCGGCATCGCTGCCCGGCTGCAGGAGGTCTGTGACCTCGGTGTGGACTTCGTGAGCGTGGGAGTGAGCGATCTGGTGATGTCGGTGCTCGCTCTCGACCGCGAGAGCGAGCGCGTCGCACACCTGTTCCAGCCCGCACATCCGGCCGTGCTCGAAGTGCTTGCGCGCATAGCCGAGATCTCACAGAGGAACGGCGTCTTCCTTTGCGCGTGTGGAGAGAGTGCGCGGGACGAGGCTCTGCTACCGGAGCTGGTCGCGCTCGGCTACGACGCGGTCGGCGTCTCTCTCCCCTACTTCGCCCCGGTGAAGCGACGTCTGGCCACGATCGAGCGCGGTTGACGACTGCTCGCTACTCTGTCTCGACTATCGCTGCCGGACCGCCGGCAGGAGCAGGATGAGGCGCTGGCTCATGCTCATGTCCGTGACCGTGACCGTCCTTGATCTCGAGCTTCCTGAGTCCGAAGAAATCGAGGCTGCACGGGATATCTACCGTGAGCGACAGATAGAAGTGCGCGGTCACCATGATGATGAATAGCCAGTTGATGATGTAGTGGATCATGCGCATCCACCAACCGGCGAGATCCGTGCTCCCCAAGAGCGCCCCCAGCCACCATCCAACCAAGAGGTCGCGCGGGCTGTACCCGAAGATGAACGGGCTGGTCACCAATGCGAATCCGGTGAAGGCCTGAGCGAACATCAGGTACAGGAAGACGTTGTAGACCAGCTTCTGCATCACGTTGTACTTGGCGATATGCGGCTTGTAGTTGCTGAGGTACGCATAGAACTTGGCCACAGCGATCAGGCTGGCCATGTCCTTGCGCCCGACGGCGAACTCCCGCCAGTCCTTCGCCTTCGAGAAGAATGCGTACCAAAGTCGCCAGAAGAGCGTGATGGTGACGGCGATCATCGCTACATAATGAATCCACCGCATCGGCACTCTGCCGCCGTCGAAGAAGGGAAAACGGATATACATGCCGCTGATCGCCAAAAGGATGATGCCCACCATATGGATGAAGTGGATCACCTTCGGTGTCGCGGGGATCTCGTGCTCGTGCTCGGGCCACTCGCCTTCGACCCACTTCTTGCGGAACCTGCCGGTGATGATATCGAAGCTGAAGTGGACTATCAGTGCCACGATCACGACAACGTACAGACCCGTGAAGACGACGTCCATCCAGACGTTAAGCTCCGTAAGATTCATGCCGCCCCCATACCCAGTGAGCCGAGAACTCCTCCTGCCGACCCCCGGCTGCGACAAATCCCGTCTCGCTCCCGTGGGTCATACTCCCCGTGCACCGCTCTATTCTCGACACCGGGCCGCTTTCCTGCTGGAAGAGGTCGTACGACCCTGGTCTTGTACACGGTATCACAAGCTGCTTGAAGCGGTCGATACGCGGGGAATCGGGGAATAACACCATCATCGGAAGCGCTAGAGCAGACCCTCACCGGCAGGAGGTCCAAGATGGACCGCACCTTTGAGCGACGATCCGTCGTGCTCCTTG
>SKKZ01000094.1 GCA_007123455.1 Coriobacteriia bacterium
GAGGTCGAACCGCTGCCCACGACGATCGATGCCCGGAACTCGATAACCGGCACTCCGGTCGATGCGAGTATCCGTCCGACCTCCTGTCGGCTTGCAAGGTGTTCGGATAGATCGATGCCGGTGTCGCCGAGCCCGCCGAGGTATACGATGCGTTCGACACCAGCGCGCTGCGCCGCCTCGGCGAAGATCGTCGCGGCCGTTCGGTCCCGATCGGCGTATCCGGCCCCGCCGCCGAGGGTGTGTACCAGGTAGAAGGCGGTGTGCACGCCACGCATCGAAGCGCACACGGCGTCGGCATCGAGCGCATCGGCCTTGACGACCTCGACGTCCGCGGGTCCGCGCACCTTCTCCGGAGAACGCGCTGAGGCTCTGACCCGGTATCCCGCGGGAACGAGGGCCTCTACAAGGCGCGAGCCGATGTAGCCGTTCGCGGCGCTGACGAGTACCAGTCGGTCGTGGTGCGCAGTCTGGCCCATGGCCCCCCTGTGACGAATCGCTGCTGGCACATGTATACCCCGGCGCGCATCGATCTGTCGCTTTGTGGGTACGCACGTTTCATTATGGCGAAGTCGCGCGCCGAGGAGATCCGGAGCATGGGGAGATGCGCTGAATGACGGACATGCGCGGAAAGAGAGTGCTGGTCACCGGCGCGAGCAGCGGCATCGGCTTCGAGGCAGCCCGGGACCTGGCACGCATGGGGGCAGACGTCGTGATGCTCGTGCGCAACGAGGAGCGTGGGGAAGCTGCCCGGAGCAGGATAGCGACGCAGACCGGGAGCACGCGCACTGAGCTACTTCTATCCGACTTCGCGGATCTTGAATCGGTGTGCTCCGCAGCAGCGGAGTACGTACGCCGATACGACCGGCTCGACGTGCTGCTTGCGAACGCCGGTGCGATACACGCCCATCGGCAGATCACCGGGCATGGCAACGAGCTGACGTTCCAGGTGAACCACCTCGCACACTTCCTGCTGTGCTCGCTGCTCGAACCGTTCTTGTTGGCCTCCGCTCCCTCGCGGGTGGTCACGGTTTCGAGTGACTCCCACTGGGCGGCCTGGCGAGGCATGCGCTTCGGAGATCTGACCTACGAGCGTGGCTGGAATCCCTTCGCTGCGTACGCCCACTCGAAGCTCGCTAACATCATGTTCTGCTACGAGCATACCCGCCGACTCGAGGGAACCGGTGTCACGAGCACCGTAGCGCACCCCGGACTCGTGCGAACGCGGTTCGGGCACGAAGGTTACGGGAGATTCGGCACCCTTATCGAACTCTTGTCGCCCGTGATCGCGGCCACGCCGAAGCAAGGTGCCGACACACTTGTGTGGCTGGCGTCTTCATCAGAGGTCGAGGGCGAGAGCGGCACCTACTTCTTCCGGCGCCGGTCGCATCGGTCATCACCGGTGAGTCATCGTGTCGATGCCCAGCGGAGGCTCTGGGAGATAAGCGAGACGCTCACCGGGACCGGGGGCTAGTCGTAGGCGGGCGACTCTCGAAGGGTATCTACTCGGGAGGTACCGAACCGTTTCTATACGAAGGATCGCGATGACGGAACCCGCCACGATTCGCATGTTCGGCCTGCTGCACGGACTCAGGAGCGACCGCGGCCTGCCCTCGGTCGTCTCTCTCGATGTGCCCGAGGAAGGCATCACGGCTCGTCAAGTCGCCCTCGACCTGGACCTGCCCGTGGCCGACATCGAAGGTGTCTTCTGCAATCACATAGTCTACGGACTCGAGCACCGCATCAGACCGGGAGACCGGGTGGCGTTCGTTCCGCCCGGTACCCCCGGACCGCATCGCTTCATGCTCGGCTTGTACCGCGCGGGGAAAGAGGACGGCAGCGGTAGCGGATGATTCAACTCGAGTGCGGCAGCCGGAAGCCGACGGTGGTGCCGACGCCGTGCTCGCTCCGTTCATGGTGAACGGAGCGAGCGTTCTCCATGCGTAAACGGCGAGACCCTCAGGCTTCGGAGCCCTGGACGACTCCGAGCCTGGCGAGCTGCTCTTCTGCCACCTCTTTCAGGACCTTGGCGCGTGCGATCGGGTCGAGGCCGTCGAGCTCGGCACGTACCGCAGCCTCGGCGGCGTCGATGCGGCCTTCGCGACGCTCGAGCGCTGCGGCGACCAACATCGCGGCTCCGCTGGTGAGGAGGATGGCGGGGAGGATCCATGCCCATGCATCCCGCTTGCCCCCCAGCAGGTTCACGATGGTGGCCACGATGCCCGATCCGATCAAGACCGCACCGGCAGCGGTCTCGGTCGTCTGCGTCTCCGGGAATTCGAGGTCGTTGCGCCACGCGTCGATGCGCTCGCGGACCTCCGGTATCTGATCACGGATGTCGGTCACACGTCCCTTGATGTCGTCGATCTCCACGGCTCTCACTCCATTCGCTCGGAGGTACACGTCTCCTTATGTCTTTCCCTCCCGGGCATGATTGAAAGCAGTAACCGTGTCCGGAAGCGCATGACGGTACGATTCGTGCTAGACTACGCTTCATTCACCCAAGACCCGGTTGTCCTGTGCCGCCCGATGCGGCCCGTCCAGAGGATCAGCTGCGTCTGCCACGCAGTGCGACCTTTGACGGCGCACGGTACAGGAGAAAAGATGTCGTTTCACGCGCTCGGCCTTGAGCCGCGCCTTCTCGAAGGTGTGTCCGCAATGGGATACACCGATCCCACCCCGATCCAGACCCAGGCGATTCCCCAGGTCCTTGCCGGCCGTGACATCGTCGGCGTCGCTCAGACCGGAACCGGCAAGACCGCCGCGTTCGTGCTGCCGATGCTGCAGCGAACCTCGACTCGCACAGGCGTCCGTTCGCTCATCGTGACGCCTACCCGTGAGCTCGCTCTTCAGATCTCAGAGGTCATCCGTGAGGCGTCACGCCGCACGGGTCATCGTTACGCGGTCGTGTACGGCGGCGTGGGCATACAGCCACAGATCCAGAAGCTGCGCCGTGGCGTCGACATCGTGGTCGCGTGCCCTGGCCGCCTGCTCGACCTGCACTCACGCGGTGCCGTCGATCTGTCCCGGGTCGAGACCCTCGTGCTGGACGAGGCTGACCGTATGCTCGACATGGGCTTCTGGCCTGATGTCAGCCGCATCCTCGGCCTGCTGCCCGAGCGACGGCAGAATCTGCTCTTCTCGGCCACGATGTCACCGGGCGTGCTCAAGGTCGTCGAATCGACCCTGCACGAGCCGGTTCGGATCGAGGTCTCGCCGCCCGCCACGCCGGTGGAGCGCATCGGTCAGACGCTTTACCCCGTATGTCGCACGCAGAAGACCGACCTGCTCGTCGAGTTGCTCAAGCGTCAGGGCAATACGCGTACACTCGTCTTCACTCGCACCAAGCATCGCGCCGACCGCCTGAGCCGTCAGCTTGAGCGCAAGGGGCTGCCGACTGCGGCGATTCATGGCGGGCGGAGTCAGGCCCAGCGCCAGCGCGCACTCGATGCGTTCAAGGCCGGCCGCTCGCCGGTACTCGTTGCAACCGACGTGGTGGCCCGCGGTATCGATGTCGATCAGATCAGTCACGTCATCAACTACGACATGCCCAACACCGCCGAGGACTATGTCCACCGCATCGGTCGTACGGCTCGTGCGGGAGCGAGCGGTAGCGCCATCAGTTTTCTCTCAGCCGAGGAAGTCGAGGTGCTTCGCGACATCGAGAGGACCCTTGGTTCCACACTGGCGTGCGAGGACCTCGAGGGCTTCCGCTATGCCGAGCGCCACGTGCCCGACCCGGAACGCGTCGTCTCGCATGCTGGTGCTCGTGCAAGTGCAGGTGCTGGCGCCGGTGGACCGCGCAATGGTTCCCGACGCAGCGGTCGCAGGGGTGGCAAGGGCCGGGCAAGCCGAAGGTCGTAGCGTCTAACCTGACTCGGGCTCGCACTCGGGCGTGACGCATCCCATCTGGCTCGGCGCACGCGGGGTCGGCACACGGGTCTCTTCCGTACGTGCCGGGTTACGGATGAACAGCGCTGCGAGCACTCCGCCGAGCGCCACGAGTGCGGCGGCGAGCAGCATGCCGCTGCGGAACGACCGTCGGGCGACCTCGGCTGCCAGGCTGATACTCTCGGCAGCCTGCTCGGCGGGGAGTCCTTCCGTGTCGGGCAAGACGAACGCCTGGGTGCTGACGGTGGCGAGCACCTCCGCGACCGGCTCCGGGGCTTGTGCGATCTCCGCCGTGATCCCGGCCTGCCACAACTGGACGACGATCACCCCCATCGCCGCGATCGCGAGTAACCCTGCGATACGTGACACCGCGTTGTTGAAGCCCGACGCGGCACCGGAGAAGCGTTCCTCGGCCGAGCCGATGGCCGTCGCCGTGAGCGGGGCGACAGTGAATCCGAGCCCGATACCGAACACCACGATGCCCGGCATGAGTACGGTCCAGAGTTGTCCGGGCCCGGTGAAGCTGGCGATCATCAGCCCTGCCGCGGCGACCAGTGGACCGAGGCACATGAGCCACCGTGGCCCGTATCGGTCGTTGAGTCGTCCGGCATAAGGGGAGAGGAAGAAGAGCAGCAGCGTGATCGGGACGAACATGCTGCCCGCGACTGTGGCCGAAGCGGTTAGAGCGGTCTGCACGTAGAGCGCCACGTAGAAGAAGGTCCCGTACAAGCCGGCGTAGACGAAGAGGGTCACTGCGTTCGCGGCTGTGAGATTGCGGTTGGCGAACATCTCGAGGGGGAGCATCGGGTGCGCCGTGCGACGCTCCCACACGATGAAGACCGGCAGGAACAGTCCCCCCGCGACGGCTGCGACCAACACTTCAGTAGCGTCCCACCCGGCAATCGGTCCCTGGATAAGTGCGAACACCAGGCCGCCGAACGCCGCACACGACAGAAGAACGCCGACGACGTCGAGCGAGCGCGATGCCGTGGGATCGGCCGACTCGGGCACAGGGCGTGACAGCGCCAGCGCGACCAGCGCGATCACGGGTGCGATGAAGAACGCGTATCGCCATGAGAGCGTGTCGATGACGAATCCTCCCACCACCGGTCCGAGAATCGTCGTGATCCCCGACCATCCCGCCCAGATGCCGATCGCCCGGCCTCGTTCGTCCGGAGGGAAGACGGCGTTTATGATCGCGAGGGTCGTGGGCACGAGCACCGCTCCGGCGATACCCTGGACCGACCGTATCCCGACGAGCGCGAGCCCGCTCGGCGCCAGTCCCGCAAGTGCCGCAAGCGCGGCATAAGCGGCGAGTCCGTACAGGAACATCCGACGTCTACCGAAGATGTCGGCGAGGCGTCCGCCGATGAGCAGCAGGACGGAGAGGGTGAGCAGGTAGCCCGAGGCCACCCACTGGAGAAGTGCGGTCGAGACGTCGAGGTCTCGCTGTATCGCGGGAAGTGCGACGGTGGCGACGCTGGAGTCGAGGAAGACGATGCCCGCTCCGAGGATCGTGACCACCAGGACCCGGAGCTTGACCGAGGGCGTCGGGGATTTCGGTTCGGGATTCATGAACAGTTGGTTCCCGTTTGGCACCGTTCCTGTTCACTACCCTAGCGCGTAAGGTTTCGGGGGGCGGGAGCCCCGCCACGGTCTTGAAGTGAAGAGCGGGTTTCCTTCTACTCTTGGTGTGTCTAAGACCCGGAGCAGAAAGGAAA
>SKKZ01000163.1 GCA_007123455.1 Coriobacteriia bacterium
AGGCGCCGAGGAGAGCTTCACAGAAGGCGTTCCTCACCACGCGGGTGGGTGATGTCGGCTTCGTCATCGGGCTCGCCATCATGTACGCGACAGTCGGGTCGTTCGATTACGACGTCGTGCTCGGTTCGGCGGCCGCGTGGGCACCGGGTGTGGCGACCGCGGTCGCGCTGCTTCTGCTCTTCGGCGCGATGGGCAAGTCGGCGCAGTTCCCGCTGCATGTGTGGCTTCCCGATGCGATGGCAGGTCCCACACCGGCGTCTGCGCTCATCCACGCGGCTACGATGGTGGCGGCCGGCGTCTACCTCGTGGCCCGCGCCCTGCCGATCTTCGAAGCCAGCGGAGTCGCACTTAGCGTCACCATGGCGATCGGCGCGGTCACGGCGCTCCTCGGTGGCCTGCTCGCGGCGGTGCAGCACGACATCAAGAAGGTGTTGGCGTATTCGACGATCAGCCAACTCGGCTACATGTTCCTTGCGATCGGTGCCGGCGGGGCCATCGCCGGCATGTTCCACCTCGTGACGCATGCGTTCTTCAAGTCGCTGCTCTTCCTCGGCGCGGGGGTCATCATCCACGCCGCGCACACGCAGGACATGCGCGAGATGGGCGGACTCGCGCGCCGCCTTCCGGTGACGTCGGTGACGTTCGGGGCCGGTGCGCTTGCGCTCGCCGGTATCTTTCCCTTCTCGGGCTTCTGGTCCAAAGACGAGATCCTCTACGCGGTGTGGAACCACGGCCATTACGTGACCTTCTTCGTCGCGCTGGCCGCTGCCTTCGTGACAGCCTTCTATGTCGCGCGTCTGTGGTTCCGGGTCTTCACCGGCCCGGCACAGACCGAGCATCTCGCCGAAGGTCACAGCGAGATGCTCGTGCCGATGGGTGTACTCGCTGCGATCACCGCGGTCATAGGTTTCTCCGCCCCGCGCTTCTCGGAGTTTCTCGGGTATGCGGGCCACTGGCCCGATCCGTCGATCGCGCTCACATCGACGGCGGTCGCCCTCGCGGGTCTCGCGGTCGGATGGTGGGCGTACGGACGCCGCACCCGGGTGCTCAACACGCGCTCGCTCAAGGACCGCGCAGGTCATGCGTACACGGTGCTCGCCCAGAAGTACTACTTCGATGTCACGTACGAGCACTTCATCATCCGTCCGTTCATCCGTGCGACCGAGGCCCTCTACCGTTTCGACCGCTCGGTGATCGACGGTGTGGTCGACGGGGCCGGGAGCGCGTGGCGGAGTATCGCCGGCGTCGCATGGGCCTTCGACGGTCGCGTCATCGACGGGCTGGTCAACGGGACCGCTCGGGCTGCACGCGCATCGGGTGGCGTGCTGCGCCGGATTCAGGCGGGCAGGGTGCAGACCTACCAGCGTTACGTACTGGGAGCACTCGTGCTCCTCATGCTGTGGATCGTGCTGAAAGGGGCCTAGGGGATGTTGCCACTCCTGACGACCATCGTCTTCCTGCCGCTGATCGGAGCGGTGGTCACCGCATTCCTGCCCAGGGAGCGGACAGACCTGCCGCGGCTCGTGGCACTCGTCGTCTCCCTCCTCGATCTTGCGCTGGTCGCATGGCTCGTGCTGCGCTTCGACGTTGCGGGCGGCGTACAATTCATCGAGCGTGCGAACTGGATTCCCGAGGCCGGTATCCAGTACTTCCTCGGCGTCGACGGCATCTCGCTGCCGCTGCTGTTCCTTTCGGCGCTGCTGCTTCCGATCTCCGTCCTTGCGTCGTGGAAGGTAACCGACCGGCCGCGGTTCTACTTCACGATGATCCTGCTGCTCGCCGTCGGGATGAACGGGGTCTTCGTCGCACTCGACTTCGTGCTCTTCTACCTGTTCTGGGAGCTTGTGCTCGTCCCGATGTACTTCCTCATCGCGGTATGGGGCGGTCCGAGGAGGGAGTACGCGGCGATCAAGTTCTTCCTCTACACGCTCTTCGGTTCGGTATTCATGCTCGTCGGCATCCTCGCTCTGTACCTGCATCCCGCAGGAGGCACCTTCGATATGATGCTGCTTGCCGGCGCCGGATTGCCCGCAAGTTTCCAGTGGTGGGTGTTTGCAGCCTTCTTCCTCGGATTCGCGGTCAAAGTGCCGGTCTTCCCCTTCCACACGTGGCTGCCCGATGCCCACGTCGAGGCACCTACGGCCGGCTCGGTACTCCTCGCAGGTATCCTGCTCAAGATGGGCACGTACGGCTTCGTCCGTGTGAGCCTGCCGATGCTTCCCGACGCGTCCGCTTCGTGGGCGTGGTTCGTGGCACTCCTCGGCGTGGTATCGATCGTGTACGGTGCGGCCGTGGCGTTCGCGCAGACCGACCTGAAGAAGCTCGTCGCCTACTCGTCGGTGTCGCACATGGGATTCGTGATGCTCGGCATCGCATCCGGCACGTCAGAGGGGATCAACGGCGCGGTCGCCATCATGTTCGCGCACGGTGTCATCACCGGCATGCTCTTCCTGCTGGTCGGCATGGTCTACGAGCGCACGCACACCCGGACGATCGCCGAGGTGTCCGGGCTCTCGAAGCAGGCCCCGGTCGCTGCCGGGATGCTTGCCTTCGCCTCCTTCGCTTCGCTCGGCCTGCCCGGTCTTGCCGGCTTCGTCGGTGAGTTCCTGAGCCTCGTCGGGGCGTGGCGCTCGGAGCTTGTTGCACCCGGCTACGTGGTAGCCGCCGCCGTGGGAGGCCTGCTCGCAGCCGCCTACATGCTCTGGATGGTGCAGCGCGTCGTGCTCGGCACACCGAGCGGCACCGTCAAGAACATCACCGACCTGAACCGGCTCGAGATCGGCATCCTCGTACCCCTCGTAGTCATCACCGTGGTGATGGGCGTCTACTGGTCGAGCATCCTGCGCTACGTCGACCCGGCGGTCGACGCACTGCTCGCCTCGATAGGAGCGGTGTAGATGCTCTCGGGCTACTGGCATTTCGTTCCCGAGGTCCTCGTCGTCGCCGGTGCGATCGCCGCACTCTTCGGCGAGTACCTGCCCGGGCGCGACCGGGGAGCGGCGTACGTCGCTGCCACGCTTGCCGCAATCGCCGCACTCCTCGTCATGGCCGGGGGCACGGGCGGTCCGATGGTCTTCGGTCAGGTCGAGCCGGACGGCGTAGCGCGGTTCGCGCGTGCCGGTGTGGCGGGGCTCACGGCACTCTGGGCGCTCTGGATGGCGGGTCGCGGGATTCCCGGGGAGCGACGCCGGGATGCGGTTGCGCTCGCGTTGTTCGCGGCTGCAGGCGGCATGCTTCTGTCGATGGCGCAAGACCTTATCGTCATGTACATCGCCCTCGAGCTCTCGACCATGCCCGCCTACGTGCTCATGGGCTACCGTCGGCGTGACGTCTCCGGCCTCGAAGGTGCGCTCAAGTACTTCCTGCTCTCGATGCTCACCAGCATCATCATGCTGTACGGGCTCTCGTTCCTCTACGGGATCTCCGGCTCGACCGCCTTCGCCGAGCTGTCACTCGAAGGAGCCGGGCTGCTCGGCATGGTTGCGATCCTGCTGACCCTTGTCGGTCTGTTCGCGAAGATGTCCGCCGCACCGTTCCACTTCTGGGCTCCCGATGCCTATGCGGGTGCGCTGCCCGCATCGGTCGCGTTCGTCTCGACCGTGCCCAAGGTGGCCGGCATCGCCGTGATGGCGCGACTGCTTGCCGAGATCGCGCCCGGAATACCCGTGCTTATCACGGTCATCGGTGTTGCCTCCGCCGCATCGATGCTCCTTGGCAACCTAGCCGCGTTGCCCCAGACCGACCTGCGCCGCCTCATGGCCTACTCCGGCGTCGGTCACACCGGCTACCTGCTTCTGGCGCTTGCTGCCGGGACCGATGCCGGTTACACGGCCGCGGTCTTCTACGCCGTTGCGTATGCGGTGCCCTCGATGGCGGTGATGCTCGTCGCCGCCGAGGAAGGTAGCGCGGTCGCCGACGTCGCCGGACTCGCGCAGCGGCGTCCCTGGCTCGCCTGGTCGACGCTCGTATGGTTGCTCTCGCTGATCGGCATACCGCCGCTCGCCGGTTTCTTCGGCAAGCTCTTCGTGTTCGGAGCCGCTGTCGACGTCGGACTTTGGGTACTCGTGGTGCTCGCCATCTTGACGAGTGTGGTTTCCGCCGGCTATTACTTCCGGATCGTGCAGGAGATGTTCTTCGGTGAGGCCGTGAAAGCCGGGGAGAGCGTCGGGGTCGCTCCGGTTGCGGCGACTGTTGCGCTCGCCGTGCTTGCCGCCGCCGCGATCGTCATCGGTGTGGGAGCCTCGCCGCTCCTTCGTGGTCTGGGATAGTTGCCCGGACAAGGCGCCCTGCTGCACGTACCGCGTGTTCTTGTGATGTAGATGCCGGCCTCCCGGGACCGGCTGCAATCCTGACGTGGGTATACTCTCGGCGTACGGCCTGCAAGTGGCCCCCGAATCAGAGGCCTGAGATGAACGACGAGTACAACGATACCGACGGACGCGAGACCAACGATACCGAAGGACCCGAATCCCCTCCCGACCAGTCCGGGACGGAAGAGGTCGGGGAGGGCGGCCCCTCGTACGTCACCGTCGAGGGTCCGCTTCCGGTATGCGATTACACCGGATCGCCCGATGACGAGCCGTGCGAGGAACCGGCGCTCGTCAAGCGCTGGTCGAGCGCTGCCGTGGTGGTCGCGGCCGGCGCCGGCGCGGTGGTCGGCGGCGTACTGGCTGCTGCGGGCCTCATCTGGGCGCTCGGCTTCATTCCCGGGCTCAGACCGGTCTCGCTTGCGCCGGACGCCCCTCTCGCACGTCCGAGCGACACACAGATAACCGTCGGGGACGACGTCAGCTCGGCGGTGGCCGTCGCGGCCAAGGTCACGCCTTCGGTCGTGAACGTATCGGTGCAGCGGCAGTTCAGGAACGTCATCACCGGTGCGGTCGAGCTGCGTGAGGTTGGCAACGGGAGCGGCGTCATCATCCGTGAGGACGGCTACGTTCTCACGAACTACCATGTGATCCAGGGTGCCGACCGGGTTGTGGTGACCGTCGGCGTGCAAGACGTTGAAGCCGAGGTTCGCGGCGAGGACCCGTCCACCGATCTTGCCCTGCTGAGAATCCCGGGCGAAGACTTCCCGGCCATCGAGTTCGGCTCCTCGGCCGATCTGCGCGTTGGCCAGTTCGTTGTAGCGGTCGGGAGTCCATTCGGCCTGGAGAAGACGGTGACAGCCGGCATCATCTCCGCATTACAGCGCACGCCCGAGGGTGACGGGCTCGGCATCGCACGCTATACGAACCTCATCCAGACAGACGCGGCAATCAACCCGGGCAATTCCGGTGGTGCGCTGGTCGATGCAGAGGGCAACCTGATCGGCATCAACACGCTTATCCAGTCGCCGGCCGGTGCGGTCGGCACGCCGCAATCCGCCGGAATCGGTTTTGCGATCCCCTCCGATTTCGCGCGAACCGTCGCCGACCAGCTTATCGAGACCGGACGGGCGATCCATCCGTTCATGGGCGTGCAGTCGGTGACGATCGACGAGAACCTGTCGATCCAGTTCGACCTGCCGGTCCGAGCAGGCGCACTCGTGCAGTTCGTCGAGCCCGGTTCGCCGGCAGACCTCGGTGGCTTGAGGCGCGGCGACATCGTGGTGCGTGTCGGGGAT
>SKKZ01000071.1 GCA_007123455.1 Coriobacteriia bacterium
TCCCGCATGAACAGCTTGAAGTGGTGGTTGCCGAACTCCCGGCCATGAAGCGTCCGACCGTCAACAAGCTGCACGACTGCGATGACTACGCGGTGACGACGGTGGCCGACAAGAGCACCGTTAACGTTCTCATCCCCCGCCTCAAGGCGGCGGGTGCCGAGGACATTCTCGAGTTCCCCATCACCAAGATCGTGCGTTAGCGTCCTGCTCCCGCGCCAGCGGCATGACGCGTTGGCGTAGTACCTGCTACCTTAATCGACGTACTCGCAACGGATACAGGGAGTGGATATGACGCGGACAACTACACGAGAGGCAGGATTCGCGGAGTGTGCGCAGGTGGACATCGATGACCTGCTGCGTTCGCACGGCCTCAGGCCCACGAAGGCGCGCCGTTTGCTGCTTGCGCACCTGAAGTCAACGACACGTCATCCCAGTGCCGAGGAGATTACCGACCAGCTCCGGCGGGACGGGGTCGGAATCGGCGTGGCCACCGTCTACCAGAACCTGAGCCGGCTGGTGGATGCCGGTCTCCTGATCCGTCTGAGCGGTTCCAATGGCTGTTCTCGCTACGACGCCGATGTGAGCTCGCACGATCATGCCGTGTGTGAGAGATGCGGGCGCGTGGCCGATTTCGATCCCGGGCCTCGCGTGAGAAACGCTCTCGAAGAAGTCTCGCCGTGTGACACCGGCCTCGGGGAGTGGTCGCTGACGCGGACCTCGGTCGAGATGCTCGGCATCTGCCCGGAGTGTCGCGCGTCGTAAGAGGGGTCTTCTCTGTCCTTGAACCGCCGTACCAGCTTCGCTATCATTGCGTGCGCATGTCCTCATAATGATTATGAAGAAATGCTGTTACTTCATCCATTGCCGACAGAGAGGAAATCACGCATGAGCATCAAGGGCACCCGTACGGAGGAGAATCTGCTCAAGGCGTTCGCCGGCGAGTCCCAGGCGCGCAATCGTTACACTTATTACGCTTCCATAGCCAAGAAGGAAGGCTACGAGCAGATCGCTGCGCTCTTCATCGAAACCGCCGAGAACGAGCGCGAGCACGCCAAGGTCTTCTACAAGTATCTCGAGGGTGGCGAGGTGGAGATCACCGCCGCTTATCCCGCCGGCAAACTCGGCACCACCGCCGAGAACCTCCTTCACGCTGCCGAGGGCGAGCTCATGGAGTGGGGCACCCTCTACCCTGACTTCGCCGACGTGGCCGAGGAGGAGGGCTTCTCGCAGATCGCCGAGTCGTTCCGTGAGATCGCCAAGGTCGAGGCGTTCCACGAGGCGCGCTACCGCAAGCTGCAGGAGAACGTCGAGAAGGGCGTGGCGTTCAAGGGCTCGGAGACCACCAAGTGGCACTGCCGTAACTGCGGGTACGTGCACGAGGGCGTCGAGGCCCCTGAGCTCTGCCCGTCGTGTCTGCATGCCCGCAAGTACTTCGAGGTCCTTGCCGAGAACTACTAGGCGACACGCACAGCCGGCACATCACGGCGCCCGTCGGACAGATCCGGCGGGCGCTTGTGTGTGCGGGGCCGGCAGGGGTCTAGCAGCCGCAGGTCGGCTCGGAGCCGCTGAGCCACCCCTGGATGACGGCGGCGGCGCACCCGACACCCGGATCGACGGAAAGCGCTCCTGCGGCGCAGTTGCGCGCACAGGCACCGCATTCGATGCACGCATCACGGTCGACGATGCGTGCGCGTCCCCCGGCCATATGGAACACCGCGTGCGGACAGACGGCTATGCACAGGCGACAACCGGTGCACCTTTCCGTGTCGAGTTTGAGCGTCACGACCCCGTCTATATAGCGCAGGCCTGCCACAGTACTCTCCCTTACCAGACTATCGAGATGACGAGTGCGAAGACGGCAGCGATGGTCGCGGCGACCTGGAGTGGCACCGCACGCCGCATCTCCCGGATTACGCCCGAAAGCGAGGTGAACGTGCTCGACCCCGTATAGTTCATCGCCGTGAACGATGCGATCGAGGTCACAACCAGCAGCAATGCCACACGGCCCGCAGGGTCGGCCGCGTCGCCGACTGAGACGAGTATGCCTAGTGCGACCGCCGCCCCCACTATCGCTCCCTTGAGAGCGAACGCGCGCCCCGGTATCCAGGGGAGCAGGATCGGCACGACGAGCGTGCCTGCAAGGACCGCCGCAAGGCCGGCACCCAACGTCAGCAGGACCGCAGTCCATGGCAGTGCCCCGAGTGTCGCGCCGAGCAACAACAGCGCAATCCCACCGAGGACCCGCCCGTCGCGCAGGATAGAGAGTTCGACTCCCGTTACAGCGAGCCGGTCTGCGACCCCGAAACGCACGCGCCGCATCTCGGCGGTCGCGCGCATCCCGTCGTCAAGGAACGCACCGATATCCGCGGCGCGCACGGGGCCGTAGACGACGCGGAATCCGGTGAGCGCTCGGACCTCGTGCGCGGCTACGCCGGGAGCTGCGAGCTGAGGCAACACGAGCGTGCGATGGCCTACCACCTGCGAAAGGTTCGTCTCGCGCACCCGGCGCACCAGCTCTTCGGAGCCGAAAGTCCCCTTGCCAGCCGCACACCACACGTTGATTCCGAGGGTGTCCAGGACCAGTAGCCACACACTGCGACCGGCAACCTCCTTGCGGACCGCATCGAAGGAAAGCTTGTAGTTCGCGGTCACGAGGACCGGGGCACTCCGGTCGGGCCTGCCGGCTGCGTAGAGGCCGGGGCGGACCCGATAATGGTCACGGCGGATTCCGAACCGGACCCGCCATCCCTGGAGGCGGTCGGACCCGGTGAGCGTGGTCTCGATGACGGGTATCTCTCCCGGAGGTGTGCTCAAGGCTCCGCACGTGTGCGATGCCGGACCGTAGGGGTACTCATCACGGGCCGCAGTCGGGCAACAGGAAGGCCCACAGCATCCGCTCATGATGCGCCGTCCTCAGAAGGAGGCACACAACATCGCGGTGCGGAGCGGTCGGATTCCCGGGCACGGGAGGCGAGGGTCGAGAGTGCGGAGGCGAGAGTGTCGAGCGCATCGGGGGCAAGACGGCAGTGCAGCCAGACCCCCCGCCGCTCGGCGACCACGATACCGGACTCACGCAGTCGCTTCAGGTGGTGTGAAGCGAGGGCGTTCGAGATGCCGAGAGCGGAGGAGACATCGCACAGGCATCGCTCCCCGTCTGCGAGCAGATCCACAATCGCAAGGCGTCGGGTATCCGAAAGTGATTCAAGCACATCGGTATCCATGTACACAGGATACTCAAACATCAGTTTGATAATCAAGCACTCATTTGATTCATGTAATCTGCCCTTGCGTACCGCTCGTCGGATTTCACTTGCGCAGGAGGTAAGGAGTCCGATAGAGTACGCCGCCAACACCTGTCACGCCTGCCGAGGAGAGTGCGATGCATTCGAAGACATCCCTTCGCCGTCTCATCGAGGGGAACGAGCGCTTCGTCTCGGGCGCTGCTGACCCGGTCGATCTCGTGGAACTCCGGAAGGCGAATGCTTCTGGACAGTCGCCCTGGGCAGCGGTGGTCGCGTGCTCCGACTCCCGGGTCGCGCCCGAGATCGTCTTCGACACCACGATCGGTGACCTGTTCGTCGTCCGCACGGCTGGAAACGTTGTCGACGAACTCGTGCTCGCCTCACTGCGGTTCGGCGTGCATGCTCTCGGAGCTCATCTCATCGTGGTGCTCGGCCACTACGGCTGCGGCGCGGTGCAGGCGACCTGCGACGGCGACACCCCCGAAAGCCTCGCTTGTGTGTGCGATGAGGTTCGCCCCTCGGTCGAGGTGGCACGGGCGCGTGCGGCATCCGAGAAGGTCATCCTGTGCGACGAAGCGGTCCGGAGGCATGCCGAGGCGATGGCCGACCGTGTCCGTTCCGATGCCGAACTCGGGGATGCGGTTCCGGTGCTCTGGGGTGTCTACGACGTTGCAAGCGGGGAAGTGTCGTTCCAGGAGATCGACGTACTCGACACGCCCTGAGGCCGCTCGGCCACGGAACCGACTCATCTACCGCGTGCGGGCATATATAACCCGCATGGACTCTGGATCCGGCGAGAGGCTCGATGAGATGCATGACACCCGTTCTGCCAGCCAGGCGCTGCGAGAAGCCCGCGAACACTTGCTCGGCCGCGCCAACGTCGTCGCAACCGGCGTGGGGTTCAAGGAGACCGGCGGCAAGCGAACGGACGAGATCGGCATCGTCTGCTCGGTGGAGCGCAAGCTCCCGTCGGACGAGCTTTCCGCTGCCGAGCTGGTTCCCCGGACGGTCGCCGGCGTGCCGACCGACGTGGTCGCTACGGGTCCGTTCCGGGTGCTTTCCACCCATCGCGAACGTCACCGGCCCGCGCCGGGCGGCGCGAGCATCGGACACCGCGACAGCACTGCCGGCACGCTCGGCTGCGTCGTGCGGCGCGGCTCTATGCTCTTCATCCTTTCGAACAACCACGTGCTTGCGGACACGAACCGCGGGCAGCCCGGTGACCCCGTCCTGCAACCGGGGCCTTACGACGGGGGGCGCATGCCCGACGACGCGATCGGCGTGCTCGAGACGTTCGTGCCGATACGGATGCTCGAAGAGGAGAGCGGCTGCGCTTTCGCACGCCACGTGAGCGGTGCACTCAATACAGCGGCGCGCCTGGCGGGCAGCGGCTCGCGCGTCCGTGTCGTGAGCGCGCGTATCGCGGACAACCTCGTTGATGCAGCGATCGCACTGCCGCTCGACGAGACGTGGCTGTCAGGAGAGATACTCGGTATCGGGCAGGTGACTGGTCAGGGTCCGGTCGAGCTCGGCGTGCCGTTACGCAAGTCGGGCCGGACGACCGGTGTCACGTCCGGCGAGATAGTCCAGATCGAGGTCACGGCCAATGTCAGGCTCGGTGACGGGACCGCACGCTTCACCGATCAATTCATGGCGGGGGCGATGAGTCAGCCGGGCGACAGTGGTTCGTTGATCCTCGACGGCCAGGACCGTGCCGTTGGTCTGCTCTTCGCGGGCAGTGACACTACAACGCTCTGCAACCGTATCGAGCATGTTCTGTCTGCATTGGAGGTTGAGTTGTGGACCGGCGAGAGACTGCCAAGGTGAGTGCGCGCGCCACCGATGAACTCATGGCACTGAGTGGCGTGGTCTCTGTAGGCATCGGTCCGGGTCCGGACGGTGGAACAGCCGTGATCGTCGGCGTGAGCACTGTGTCTGCCGAGATGCGCGCGGTGCTTCCCGAGCGGATCGAAGGTGTCCCGGTGATCATCCGTGAGGTGGGAGAGATCGGTGCCCGGTAGGAACGTAGCGCCGACACGCCACCTGCTCACCGATTCGTTGGCACCGGCGAAACGCTCACACGGGTACACTACCCGTACGGCGGTGCCCGGACCGGGGTCATCGCGAACCGAGGGAGTCGCATACTCGTGCAGGCAACGGTAGGGCTACCGAGATCGCTGCTGTTCCATAAGTACCACGTGTTGTGGACCTCGTTTTTCGAGGCGCTCGACGTGGAGACGGTAACGAGCCCGCCGAGCAACCGGGCGATACTTGCGCGTGGCATCGAGCTGGCGGTCGACGAGACCTGCGTCCCGGTCAA
>SKKZ01000226.1 GCA_007123455.1 Coriobacteriia bacterium
AGACGCGCAGGCAGGTCGGTGAGGCCATGGCACAGGGTACGACGCACCTGGAGGAGTTCATCGACGTGCTCGGCCCGGAACTGCACGCCGAGGCGGTGGAGTGGTACTCCGAGCTGGGCAATGCGCCCGTTGTCATAGTCTGCACCATGCCGGACTCAGATGACGAGTTCTGGCGGATGAACACGTATCTCTCCATCGGAGCCGCCATCGAGAACATGCTGATCGCTGCCACCGGGCAGGGTCTCGCCGCATGCAACATCACCTTTTCCTACTACGTTCGAGACGAACTCGCCAAGACTCTCGGGGTCCCGGATGACCGGAGCATTGTCGCGATCGTGGCCGTGGGCTACCCGGAGGAAACGCAGCCCGAGCCACCGCCCCGCCGTCCCGACACCGCGGTCTTCCTGGACTGATCATATGGCACACGCCGTCTTCTTCGACGTAGGCAATACGCTGCTCTTCCCTTATCCCAGCGTCTCCGAGGTGTGCCGACAGGTCCTCGCCGAGGCAGGACACGTACGTGACCTTGCGGCGATCGACGAGATCATGCCGCTCGTCGATGCGTACTACGAGGACCGCTATCGCGAGGACGATACGTTTTGGACAGACGAGGGCGAGACGAGTGCCGTTTGGGTGGGGATGTACTCTCTTCTGACGCGACGCCTCGGGTTCGAAGACGATGCAGAGTCACTTGCCCGTCGCGTCTACGACGAGTTCGGAATCGCCGATCGATGGCGCGCGTACGAGGACGTCGTTCCAGCGCTGACGCGCCTCAAGGAGCGGGGCTGTCGTTTGGGCGTGATCTCGAACTGGGACGCACGGCTTACATCGGTCCTCGGGGGCCTCGGCCTCGCGGATCTCCTCGATACGGTCGTCTCCTCTGCGGAGGTGGGCCTTCACAAGCCTGACCCACGGATCTTCGAGCTTGCATGCGCGCGACTGGACGTGGATCCCGGAGAAGCCGTACACGTCGGAGACCATCACTATGCTGACATACTCGGCGCTTCAGCGGTCGGCATGACCCCGGTGCTCATCGACCGCTACGAGACTCCCGAGCCGGCGCGGGGCATCGGCACCCTCGATGCTCTCGAGTCGTTTCTCGGGTGGCCCTCGACGTAGCTGGGAGGTGCTGTGAGAGGCGCGTTCGCATGGACTGCCGGTGTGGTAGCGCTGGCGTTATCTCTTGGTGTCGCCTATGCGGCGTATCTCCTTGCCGATCACTCCTGGGACCAGGTCGTATCGTACGAGACACCGTTCGGGGACTACGACAGGGCGTGGGCACTCGGAGCGCTCCCACCCGAAGTGGAGCTACCGGCTGATGCTCACCGCGTGGTACTCGTTATCGTCGACGGGCTGCGGTTGGATGTGACCGACCAGATGCCGAACTTCCAGACGCTGCGACAGTACGGCGCCGACATGGTTGCACTGACCGTACAGCCGTCACTTTCCTATCCCACCTGGACGGCTATCTTGTCCGGAGCAACCCCTGACGTCTCGGGTGTGACGACCAACTGGTTCGATGGCGCCGTGCCGGTCGAGACGGTGATCGACACCGCGCTTGGAGCGGGTCGCACCGTCGTGGTTTCGGGGCCCCAAGACCTTGCGACGCTCTACGCCGCCGATCGCGCGCAGGCGACCTTCTTTCGCGAATGGACGAAAGAGTACATGTCCGGGACTTACGTGGACCAGGCCATAGCACTCGCCGACGGCCGCGATCCTTCGCTTGTGGTGGTCCATCTGCCCGACACGGATGATGCCGGACACGAGTACGGCGGCACATCGGACGAGTACATACTTGCAGCGCAGCGCATCGACGGGGAGATTATGAGGCTCGTGGCCGAGTTCGCCGACGACCGCACGCTGTTCGTCATCACATCGGATCACGGTCACGTTCAGGCGGGAGGACACGGAGGTTGGGAACCGGTCGTCACGCGGGTCCCGGCCCTGTTCATCGGCCCGGCGTCCTCGATCGACCGGGAGCGTATCTCTCAGACGGACATCGCGCCGACCGTTGCAGCATTCCTCGGCGTGCCGGTACCCGCGCATGCGGAGGGTCGCGTCCGGCCCGAACTGCTCCTGCCGGGCAGAGTGGACAGCCGCATCGGCGACGCGCATGCGAAAGAATTCGCGACAGGGTATCTGGCCACTCTGGGGGCGCCCGACGATGCACTCGCGGCGGCACGTACGGCAGATCAGGTAGCGGTAGTCATATCGGATGCGCGCACGGAGCGTCTCGCTGCAGATCGCGCCGAGCGGTTACCGCTCGCGCTCGCGCTCGGAGCACTCGTCCTGCGCGTACCCGGTATCGTGTTCGCATCGTCGTGGCGGGCAGGCACTGCGATCGCCGCCGGCGTGCTGGCGTACTATCTCGTGTACAACGGGCTCTACTTCATCGTGCACGGTCACAGGTGGTCGCTTTCCGCATTCAACACGGAATCCTTCGTCGAGCAGTTCTTCTATCTCAGGATGGCCGAGGCGGCGCTTGCGGGCGTGATCGGTGCTGCTGTGGCAGCCGGGGTCTACCCGCTTCTGCGCAGTGGTCCGAAAGGACCCCGAGACCGACGGTTTCTCGGCGGATGGCTCGCTCTGGGCCCGGCAACGGTGTTCGTCATCATGGCCACGCTCGTTGCCCAGGTGGCCTGGTTCTACTGGGCGTGGGGGTTCGATGTCGTGTGGCGTCTTCCCGACATGAGGTGGGGCTTCAAGTACTTGCTCGACCTGACACAGATCACCGCCTTGGGAGCCGCAGCGGTGCTGGCTCCCGTGGTAACGTACCTGGCAGGAAGGTTTCACCCGAGGGTCCGCATACAGACTGCCGAGGAGTAGGCAACGATGGCTATCAAAGACTTGCGCGAGTTCATCGCATTGCTCGAGAAGAACGGTCAGTTGAAGCGCATCACCGCCGAGGTCGATCCGGTCCTGGAGATCGGGGAGATCACCGATCGTGTGAGCAAGCAGGTCGGCCCGGGGCTGCTCTTCGAGAACCCGGTGAACCGGGAGACCGGGGAGCGCTATGCGATGCCGGTGGCGATCAACCTGATGGGCAGCTACGACCGCATGGCGTGGGCGATGGGAGCCGATGCCGAGACCGGCACGTGGCGCGATCTCGACTGCAAGGCCAAGGAGCTCATGGACCTGCTGCCGCTCGATATGCCTGCGAGCATGAAGGGCAAGCTCGACGCGCTGGTGGGCCTGAAAGACCTCGCCACGGCTGGCGCCAAAGAGGTCAAGCAAGCCAAGGCGCCGGTCCAGGAGATCGTCGTGCGCGGCGACGACGTCGACCTCACGAAGCTCCCGGTGCTCACCACGTGGCCGGAGGACGGTGGCCCGTTCATAACGCTCCCGCTCGTTGTGACCAGCAACCTCAAAGGCAGACCCAACGTCGGCATGTACCGGCTGCAGGTCTTCGACAAGAACACGACCGGCTTACACATCCACGAGCACCACGACGGCGCGAAGAATCTGCGTGCCTGGAAGGAGGCGGGCGTCTCGCGCGTTCCCGTGAGCGCAGCACTCGGTGGTGATCCGGTGACCATCTTCTCGGCCACGGCGCCCGTGCCGCCGATGATCGACGAATACCTGTTCTCTGGAATCCTTCGCGGTGAGCCGGTCGAGGTCGTCAAGTGTCTTACCAACGACCTCCTGGTCCCCGCGCACGCCGAGATCGTTCTCGAGGGCTGGTGTGACGTCGAAGAGACCCGGTGGGAGGGACCGTTCGGTGACCACACCGGCTACTACTCGCTCGCCGACTACTTCCCGGTATTCCACGTCGAGGCGATCACGATGCGGCGAAATGCGATCTACCCGACCACCATCGTCGGCCGCCCGCCGATGGAGGACTGCTACATGGCCAAAGCGACCGAGCGCATCTTCCTGCCGGTCATCCGCGCCATGTTGCCCGAAGTCATCGACTACGACTTGCCGCTCGAAGGAGTCTTTCACAACTGTGCGATCTTCCAGATCAAGAAGGAGTTCGCCGGTCAGGCGTTTCGGGTCATGAACTTCGCATGGTCGATGGGGCAGATGATGTTCACCAAGTACGTGATCGTCGTCGACGAGGACGTGGACTGTCACGATTACTCCGAGGTCGCGTGGCGCTGCTTCAACAACGTCGATCCGAGCAGGGACATCCTCATCTCCAAGGGACCGCTCGACCGTCTCGATCACACGAGCAATTACGAGAGTTTTGGCTTCAAGATGGGGATCGACGCAACGCGGCCGATAGCCAACGAGGGTCACGAGCGCGAGTGGCCTGAAGCCCTCGACATGTCTGCAGATGTCAGGGCGCGCGTCGATGCTATCTGGGACGAGCTCGGGCTTGGCTAGCGGGGGAGTGGCCGTCAGCAAGGTCAGGATGCTCCTCGAACTCGTGAAGTTCGAACACTCGATCTTCGCGCTGCCCTATGCGTATATCGGAGCGCTCTACGGGGCTGCTGCGATCGACCGCTGGCCGGGCTGGGCCGAGCTGTTCTGGATCACCGTCGCGATGGTCGGTGCGCGTGCGTTCGCTTTCGTCGTCAATCGGGCCGCGGACAAGGAGATTGACGCTCGCAACCCGCGTACGGCAGGCCGAGCTGTGCCTGCGGGACTCATCAAGGCCGGTGAGCTCTGGGCGTTCGCGGCCGTCATGCTTGTGGCGTTTCTCGTCGCCGTATGGCAGCTGCATCCGATCACGCGCTGGCTCTGGCCGATCGTGCTCGGCGCGTTCGTGATCTATCCGTATACGAAACGCTTCACGTGGCTGTGCCACTACTGGCTCGGCCTGTGTCTCGGTCTGGCGCCCGTGGGGGCGTGGGTGGCGCTAGGAGCTCCGATCGGCAACCCGGCGCCGTGGGTCTTCGGCGGTGCGGTGATGTTCTGGACCGCGGGCTTCGACATCATATATGCAACTCAGGACATCGAGTGCGACCTCCGCGACGGGGTACACAGCGTTCCGGCCGACCTCGGAATCGAAACTGGCCTGATGATGACACGTGCATTGCACGTGGCGACCGTGGCTCTCCTGTTTGCCGGCGGCGTGCTCGTGGACGCGGGATGGCCGTACTATGCGGCGCTCGTGGTCGCTGCGATACTGCTCGCATACGAGAACTCGATCATCTCGCCTGATGATTTGAGTCGAGTGAACGCGGCGTTTTTCACACTGAACGGTGTGATTGCAATCGTCCTGTTCGCAGGCGTCGTTGCCGATCGCCTGCTAGCCTGAGCACGTCGAGGAGGAGATACGGATGGGTCGCTACACCGTAGCCATCACCGGGGCATCCGGTAGCGCGTACGGTATGCGCCTGGTCGAACGGCTGCTGGCTTCCGGTCACGAGGTCGCGCTCGTCATGACGCAGGCGGGGAGCGAAGTCGCGGCCTTCGAGCTTGAGCTCGACCTTCCTCCCGAGGAGCCTGCCCGGGCGCTCCTTCGCTATCTCGAACTGCCGAGCGATGCGCCGCTGCGTATCGCGTGCAGCGGCGATCTGTTCGACCCGCTTGCCTCCGGGTCGCATCCGACGGATGCGATGCTTGTGGTACCTGCGTCAATGGGCTTCTGTGCCAGTGTCGCCAACGGGCTTG
>SKKZ01000228.1 GCA_007123455.1 Coriobacteriia bacterium
ACCTTTGTTGCGGCCCTGGCACCGCTGGCCCGCGACGAGGGAGTGCGGGAGACGATGTCCGAACGGGTCTCGACCGAGATCATCGATCGTGCCGATCTTGAAGGCCGTGCACGAGAGCTTCTTCCGGAGTTCCTCATGCCTCTCGCCGAGCGTCTCGCAAGCGAGTTCGAGCGGTTCGTGCGTGACGAAGTCGACAGTGCCGTGCGATCAGATGCGTTCGCAGATGCCTGGGCGGACGGAATCAGAATCTGGCACGGGAGCTTCTCGGAGGCCGTGAAGGGTGGTGACGCGACCTACCTGGACTTCGAGGACGGGGCGATGCGGGTCGCACTGGCCCCGTATCTGGAGCTCGTGGAGGACAGGGTCGACGAACCTGTCCTCCAGTCGGTGATAGGCATGCTGCTCGACCCCGTACGAGATGCGCGCGTGACCCTGATCGAGTCCCGCCTGCTGACCGAGCAGATCGAAGTCATGCGCTGGCTGTACCGCATGCGGACGGCCCTCTGGTGGATCGCCGCAGTGGCGCTTCTCTCGGCGTTCGCCCTCGCTCCCCGGCGAGAGCTGGCGCTCATCGGCGCCGGCCTCGGCGTGGCCCTCGCCGGTGTGGCCCCCGCAGCGTGGTTGCTGACGCAGCGCTCGACCGCCGAGTCCGTGCTCGGCAGGCTTACCGGCGCGACCCCATCCACTACTCGATCGGCGTACGAGACACTTACATCGCCGTTGCTCGAGTGGTATGCGATCGCGATCGGAGTGGGTCTTGCAGCAGCCGCGGCCGGGTGGCTGATCTCGCGCCGGCGCCCGTCCGGCTCACAAGGTTCTAACCGGGGGAACACCGTGACTCACGCGTGAAGGCTCACTCCTGTGCGAAGAACGCATCGACCTCGGCAAGGCGCGCCTCAATCTCGCCAGCGGGCAGGAACGACGCCTCGAACGAGTTACGTGCCAGCGTGTGCAGATGCTCCCGGGTGAGCCCGAGTGACTCGATGGCGGCCCGGTAGTTGTCTACCAGGTAGCCGCCGAAGTACGCAGGGTCGTCCGAGTTGACGGTCGCCACGATGCCCGCATCAAGCATCTCGCGCAGCGGATGATCGCGCACGGAGGCGAAGCCGCCGAGCTTCACATTCGAGAGTGGGCAGACTGTCAGCGGGACACGGTCTCGCACGAGACGGGCAACGAGCTCCGGGTCCGTCATCGCGCTGACACCGTGGTCGATGCGCGAGACGTGCAGGACGTCCAGCGTGCGGCGCACGTGCTCGGCATCTCCTTCCTCACCGGCGTGCGAGACGGTCTGGAACCCCTCGGAGCGCGCGAGGTCGAAGACCCCGTCGAACTTCTCGGGCGGGTTGCCGAGCTCGGCCGAGTCCAGGCCCACCGCGGTGATGACGTCCCGGTACGGAAGCGCATCTCCGAGTGTCTGGATAGCATCGGTCGCCGGCAGATCGCGCAGGAAGCACATGATGAGCCGCCAGCTGACACCGAGGTCGCGCTCGCTTTCGCGCAGGGCCGAGATGATGCCGTCGACGACGTCCTCGAAACCCACACCCCGCTGTGTATGCGCCTGTGGATCGAAGAAAGGCTCGACATGCCTGATCCCGTCCTCTGCCGCCCGGCGAAGATAGGCCGCTGTGAGAGTGTAGAAATCATCGCTCGTCCGCAGCACGGACGTGCCCTCGTAATAGATGTCCAGGAAGCTCTGCAAGTCTGCGAAGTCGTAGGCATGACGCAGCTCCTCGGCCGAGGAGAAGCGCACGGCGACGCCGTTGCGCTCGGCTAACTGGAGCAGCATCTCGGGTTCGAGGGTGCCTTCGAGGTGCAGATGGAGCTCCGCTTTGGGCATGCGAGCTGCAAGGTCGACGAGTGCGGTGACGTCGTGCATGTGGTCCCCCGCTCGGGTGCGACGTCCGTGGCGTCATGCCTCGTGGCGTCGTGCTGGCGTGGCCCTCGCTGTTACATTGTCCATTATGGGTACCCTGACGCGGCTACTACTGATCATGATAGGAACGGTCTCGCTCGGTTTGGGGGTCTTTGGGATGTTCGTTCCCATCATGCCGACGACTCCTTTCCTCTTGCTGACGGCATTCTGTTACGGGCGCTCCTCCGATCGTCTCCACCGGTGGCTGGTGAGCCACCCTCGCCTCGGCGTCTACCTCGTGGGTTTCCTGTACGGCGGTGGCATCCCGCGTCGAGCGAAGCGGGCGGCGCTTCTCACGTTGTGGCCGGGGATTGTCCTCTCGTGCGCGATCATCGTGTGGCGAGTCGACAACCCGGTCGTCATCGTCAGCGTGCCGATACTCATCGTGGTCATCGCGAGTACGGTCACCGCCTTCATCGTGACGCGACCCGAGCCTCTCGAGTCCGAGGGTGAGGTCGCCCCCTTCTGCTAGGCTTCTGGTAGTCGTGCTATCGCGCAGGGCAGGAGTTCGTGTGGAACTCATAGGGGCACACTCCGAGGTGGGCAGGTTGAGGACGGTGCTCGTTCATCGTCCCGGGCGGGCGCTCGAGCGCCTGACACCCCATAACCGCGAGGCGTTCCTCTTCGATGACCTCGTGTGGGTCGAGCGGGCACAGCGCGAGCACGACGACTTCGTCGCGGCGCTGCGGGGACGCGGGGTCGAGGTGCTCTATCTCGGGGAGCTCCTGGTAGAGACCTTGAGGGCATCCGTCGAAGCGCGCCGTCACATCGTGGCCCGCGCCGTGTCCGCATACACGGTCGGTCCTTCGCTCGTGCAAGACTTGCGTGCCTACCTCATCGGTTTGACTCCGGAGCGACTCGCCGATGCATTGATCGGAGGACTCCTCATCGCCGAGATCGACGGGCTCGACCCTGCCGAACTCGCGCGCTACTCCCTCGGTGCCGTGCTGACCGACGACGACAGCTTCGTGTTGCCGCCACTGCCCAACACGATGTTCACCCGCGACTCCAGCGCATGGCTCTATAACGGAGTCGTGCTCCCCCCGCTGTTCTGGCATGCACGCAGGCTCGAGGTCGTCAACACGTCGACGATCTACCGGTACCATCCGCGGTTCGCAGAAGCGGGGTTTCGCTTCTGGTATCCGCCGGACGGGGATGCCGAGCGGTTCGCCGTCGAGGACCTCGGGCAGGGCGTGTCACTCGAGGGCGGAGATATCATGCCCATCGGCAACAAGGCAGTCCTGGTGGGAATGGGGGAGCGATCGACTGGAAGGATGGTCGAGCACATCGCACACTCCTTGTTCGCATCCGGTGCCGCCGAACGAGTCATCGCATGCCGCATGCCGCAGGACCGGGCCTACATGCATCTCGACACCGTGATGACCTTCGTCGACCGTGATGCCGTGACGCTCTACCCGCAGGTGGTTGAGGCGATGAAGGTCTACAGCGTGCGCCCGACCGGACGCGCCGACACCTTCGACATCACCGAGGAGCGCGGCCTGCTTGAGGCGCTCGCCGATGCGTTGGGAGTCGATGCGATGCGGGTCATTCCGACCGGGGGTGACTCGTTCCAGGCTGCGCGGGAGCAATGGGACGATGCCAATAATGTCGTCGCGGTCGAGCCGGGAGTGGTGGTCGGTTACTCGAAGAACACGCATACAAACACCGCACTCAGGGCAGCCGGCATCGAGGTCATTGAGATCGAGGGCTCGGAGCTCGGCAAAGGTCGTGGCGGTTGTCACTGCATGACCTGTCCGATCTCGCGCGACCCGGTTGACTGAGCCGGTCTTCGGGACACGCGAGACCACGGTTGCATGCAGATGGGTGTAGGGTAGTGATGTGAGCATCCTGACGGGAGGGGTACGCGGCCATGGAGCGGATAGCAAGAGTCCGGTGGATGGCGTTTGTCCTGCTGTTTGCACTGCTCATCGCGGTAGTTGCGAGTGTGAGCGGCTGCGCCATTTCCGATGATACCGAGCGGGTCGTCAAGGTGGGGGTGCACACCTCCCTGACCGGCGGTCTGGCTGACACCGGCTCATCTATCGTCGATGCCCTCGAACTCGCGGCAGAGGACTTCTCCGGTTTCGAGATCAACGGTCGGGCATACGAGATCGAACTGATCGTTCTCGACGACGCGGGCGATCCGTCCCTGGCGCCGGTCATAGCCCAGGACCTGGTAGACGAGGGTGTCGTAGGAGTCATCGGCGCGCTTACGTCCGGCTCCACGAACGCCGCGCTCCCACTCTATGAGGCTGCAGGTATACCGCTCATCTCAGGTTCCGCTACCATGGCCGACATCACCGAGGCCGGGTTCGAGAACTTCTTCCGCACCTGCCTGCGTGACGACCTGCAGGGTCAGGCGCTGGCCGAGTGGGCGTACGAACTCGGCTCCCGAAGAGTGGTCGTCATGGATGACGGTAGCGACTACGCAGTCGGTCTTGCCGATGAGGTCCAGGTGCAACTCGAGGCGATGGCTGTCGAAGTCCTCAGGGAGACGGGAGAGGTAGGTAGCGCCGACTTCTCGGCCGACTTCTCAGACCAGGTTGGCGCAGTCGCCACGTTCGATTCCGACACGGTGATCTTCACCGGCTACCACCGCGAGGCAGGCATTCTCCGGCGACAGTTGCTTGAGGCGGGCCTCGGCGATGTGCGGTTCATGGGCGGCGACGGCATCAAGTCCGACGAGATCGCTGCCAGTGCCGGCGGCTCGGAGAACGCTGTGGGGCTCCTCTGCACCTTCGGTGGCTTCAGCGTGGAGCAGATGCCCGGCTACACGGAGTTCGCCTCTCGGTTCGAGGAAGCGGCGGGACGTGGTCCCGGCCCGTATGCCGAGAACAACTACGATGCGCTCGGTGCTCTCGTGCGGGCGATGGCCGACGCTCAGTCGTTCGAGGGAGCGGACCTGATTGCCGCACTGCACGAAGTGGAGTTCACGGGAGTGATGGGGCCGATCGGCTTCGATGAGAAGGGCGACCTTCAGACTCCTGAAGAGGTGGGAACCGATCTGATTCCTCGCTTCCGGTTCGATGGGCAGGTATGGGTCCTGCTGCAGTGATCGGGCCTCACGAGTCGGCAGCGTGCCGGTGCGTCGAGGATGTGAAAGAAATCACTTGCGCCGGGGTGAACTAAGCTTCTATAATGTCTCTTGTTAGCCACCCCTAGCTGTGAAATCGAGAACGTCCATCATGAGCCCTGAGCTTCGTTCCCTTGCGCCTACCCGTCCTCCCAGCTCGAACTGCCTCTCGAACAGGTGGTTCCGCTTCGGCATCGCGTTCACGCTTCTCCACATCGCTGTTGCCTGGGCGGCCTTCTCCTATGATGCGTACGATGCAGGCCCGGCACTCGTCGGAGCCAGCTTGCCTTCCGAGGGCGTGTCTGTCGCCCCCCCGGGTGCGGATCGGGTAGAGGCCGCGAGTGCTTCGGTGGGCGAAGCGATCGACCTGCTCTACGCCGAGCTCCCGCTCCGGATGTCGGACGGCGAGTGGCGGCGTGACGTGTCCTCGTCGTGCATGCTGCTGAGCGGGAGAGCGCTCGAGCTCGATACCGTGCTCCCGGACGATCCCGAAGCCGCACAGCTGAGAGGCGTGCTGCTGGATATGTCGGAGACGGCCGAAGAGCTTCGTATCGCCGTTCAGGAC
>SKKZ01000146.1 GCA_007123455.1 Coriobacteriia bacterium
GGAGCGTGCACGCTCAACGACGTGTGCCCCGCCGCGTTCACGGTGAAGGGCTGGCGGGAGAGCCTCTGAGTGCGGTCCTGCCGACCGCCGGAGCCGATGGGACCGTCAGCTGCCGTAGCCTAGGATGAACAGGGTGATCCAGACCGCCATCCCGGTGACGGTGAACGCTCCCCCCACACCCCACCAGCGCTGACGACGCGCGTACTGCTCCGGCGTCATGCGGTCGGCCACGCGGTGCCATGCGATCCGGTTCGCGTTGGCCGCGTAGACCGCCTGGGCGCCGAGCGTGGCTGCCGCTATCGACCAGCCCGCGACCACGCTCCACACGCCGAACGGCTGCGGCCCCCGCAGCATGTTGTCGACGAAGACCCACAGCGGCAGGAAGAAGACGCCCGGCCACTGACCGTGTGCAACGCCCCAGATCGGCGGGATGAAGAACGCGCCCCAGTTGAAGCGCGGAATGGGTGCGGGCGGATCCGCGAAGTACGCCTCGAGGTCGGCATCGGGGGTGTGCGTCTCCCGGCTCACGTGAGCATGCCCGCCACGAACGCGCCGATGAGGATGGCCGGGAGCATGTTGCCCACCGGGAGCCGCTTGATGCCGGCGAGGTCGAGGCCGATTGCGAAGATGAGCGCGCCGCCGACCGCCTGGATCGAGCCGATGACCTCGGGGGTGATGAACGCCTCCACCGAGTGCGCACCGGCGGCGATGCCGCCCTGGATGATGATGATAGGAATCACCGAGAGACCCACTCCCGCGCCGAGCGTGGTGGCCAGCGCGATCGAGGCGATCCCGTCGAGCAGCGACTTCAGATAGAGAAGCGAGGGGTCACCGAGCCCGTCCTGGATAGAGCCGAGGATGGTCATCGCGCCCACGCAGAAGAGCAGCGAGGCGGTGACGAAGCCTTCGACGAGCGTGTGCCCCTTCTCGCCCGGCTGGTCGGCCTTCCCGGGCGCGAGGACCGGCGCCTTGTACGCTGCCTGCTGCAACACCTGCCCGAACCGCTCGAGCCAGTACTCGATACGGAGAGCCTCTCCCACGAGCGCGCCGACGACGAGCGAGCCGACGAGCACGAGTGCCGACCACGACCCCAACTCGCTCACGGAGAGGTCCGCCATGCCGCCGAGACTCATGCTTGCACCGATGACCATGGTCGCAAGACCGATGCCCGAGAAGGCGATCAGCCGGAAGCGCTCGGCGATGAGGCTGCCGAATACCAGGCCGATCGCGGTACCGGCAAGGACGGCAACCACGTTGACGATCACCCCGAGACCGGGCATCTCACTCCTCGTCTTCCCCTTCGAGCCACAACTTCTCCAGCTCCCGGGTGATCCGATTGCCCCCCGGCGGCACGCCGAGCGACCCGGCATCGACGGACGCAGCGCTCCGCCGCCGCCCGCCGCCCGTACCGGCGGCATCATATACCACCTTGCGGCCACGCGCTTCGGCACCGTGAGGCGCCACGCCGCCCACGCGGTCGGCGAGGGCCGTGTCGGAGCTTACCAGGCAGACCCGTTCGCGTGCGCTCCCCGCGATCCTGACGATGAGGTCATCGGCGTCTTCATCACGTGAGAAGCGCACCTCCACCGGGCGTGTCCCTGCCGAGGAGACTCCCATACCCCCGGCACCGTCGAAGACGACGATGATACGTCCCGGGCCGAGAAGGCCCGAGCCGCGGGCACGGAGCCTCGCGACCAGCCGGTCGCGCTGCTCCTCGAGGGAGAGAGAAGCGGTCGCGGGGTCGGAGCGGGTGATGTTGTATCCGTCGACGAGATAGAGCATAAGCGCATCGTACGCGAGCACGCGGGCCGCGTCTGCATCGGGCGATGCGTCAGGCGTCGCGGCGGTGCCGGACCCCCTCCATGCGCTCTTTGACGCTCAGCAGCCACGACGCGACATGGTCGCCCTCGTCACCGAGCAACTCGAAGTGCTGTATCGCGCAGCCGTTGACCGCCGCATTGATGTCGAGATGATCGACCACACGCCAGTAAACACACTGCTCCTCGTCGCAGTGCGCCAGGATGCTGTTCGCGGCCTTCAGCTTGCAGCTCTCGCTCACGTGATGACCCTCCTCGATACCGCAGTATCCACAAGTATACGTGCATCGCCCCGGTTCGGGAAGAATAGGGGTAAGACACTCGTTCCGGAGAGAGGCTCAACGATGGTCGTGAGACGTACGATCATGGTGTTCATCGTCACGCTTGTGGCTGCAGCGCTGGTGTCCGGGTGTGAACGCGGCACGGATCCAGTCATCGTCGAGCCACCCGAACCGGTCCCTAGCGAGCCGGCCCCCGCACCGGATGACACACCCGACCTCGCAGCCCTCGAAATCGCGTTCACACCCGTAGCCGACGGATTTTCTCAGCCGCTGCTCGTGCTCGGCGCGGGCGACGGATCGGGTCGCTTGTTCGTAGCCGAGAAGGGCGGCCTGCTCAAAGTGGTCCGAAATGGCGAGGTCGACTCCGAACCCTTCCTCGACCTCACCGGGGCGGTGAGCACCGAGTCCGAGCGCGGGCTGCTCGGTATCGCATTCCCCGAAGGCTTCGGCGAGCATGGCCGCTTCTACGTGAGCTATACCGACGCGAACGGCGCAAGCGTCATCTCGCGCTTCCTCGCCGAGGGTGACAGCGCGGTCCGGGCGAGTGAGACGATCCTCCTGCGCGTCCCACAGCCCTACGCGAATCACAACGGCGGAAACATCGTGTTCGGCCCCGACGGCTATCTGTACACGAGCCTGGGTGACGGGGGATCTGGCGGGGACCCGATGGGGAATGGCCAGGACCTGTCGACGCTGCTCGGTGCGATGCTCCGAATCGACGTAGGAGAATCTCCGGAGTCCATCGTCGAGCCTGACCGTGATGCGTACGCGATACCCCCCGACAATCCGTTCGTCGACGACGAGGACGCGCTCTCCGAGATCTGGTCGTACGGGCTGCGCAATCCCTGGCGCTTCTCGTTCGATCGCGAGACGGGCGACCTGTGGATCGCCGATGTCGGCCAGAACGAGGTGGAAGAGGTCAACTTCCAGCCCGCATCGAGCACCGGCGGCGAGAACTGGGGTTGGAATCTCTTCGAGGGAACCGCCCCCTACCCGCCCAACCGCACCGTCACCGAGGATCAGGACGACTTCGCCTGGCCGATCGTCGAGTACCGGCATCCCATCGGACGCTCGGTCACGGGCGGCTTCGTCTACCGTGGATCGGCGTTCCCGGACATGCAAGGCGTCTACCTGTACGGCGACTACGTGACCGGTCGCATCTGGGGCCTCGTGCGCCCTGCCGATGGATCGGCCGAGAACCGCGAACTTGCCGAGACCGACATGCGGGTGGTCTCGTTCGGCGAGGACGATGAGGGCGAGCTCTACGTGGTCGACTTCGGCGGAGCGTTCTACCGCGTCGAAGCCCGCTAGGACTCATCGCCTCAAAGGTATCAGGAGAGCGCGTCGCGCACTGCAGCGACGAGCGTGTCCACATCCTCGGGTGTCGTGTCCCACGATGCCACCCAGCGCACCTCGCCCCGGGCCTCGTCCCACGTATAGAAGCCGAATCTCTCGGCCAGGGGCGGGATGATCTCGGCAGGCAGGACAGCAAAGACCTCGTTGGCCTCCACCGGCTGGGTTATCTCGACCCCCACCCCGGCCATACCTCCGGCGAGTCTCGTGGCCATCGCGTTGGCATGCGCCGCGGTCTCGAGCCACAGGCCTTCGGCGAGCATCGCGGTGAACTGTGCGCCGACGAAGCGCATCTTACTCGCCAGCTGCCCGCACTGCTTGCGCACGAATGCGAGTACGTCCGCAGGCGCGCCGTGGAGCAGCACCACGGCCTCACCTAGCAGCATGCCGTTCTTCGTGCCGCCGAACGAGAGCGCGTCCACGCCGCCGTCGACGAGCATCTCGCGCGGCGTGCAGCCGAGCGAGACGACCGCGTTGGCAAAACGCGCGCCGTCGACGTGCAGCAGGAGCCCGTGCGCGTGTGCCACATCGGACAGCGCACGCAGCTCGGCAATCGTGTATACGGTCCCGTACTCGCTCGCCTGCGAGACAGAGATCACCCGGGGCTGGGCGTGGTGCTCGAAGCCGAAGCCGGTCAGATGCGGATGGACGAGCTCGGGCGTGAGCTTGCCGTCGGGGGTCGCGACCGGGACCAGCTTGACTCCGGCGATTCGTTCCGGTGCGGCGCACTCGTCGACATTGATGTGCGCCGTCTCCGCGCAGATGACCGACTCCCAGGGACGGCATATCGTTGCGAGCGTCACGACGTTGGCCCCGGTGCCGTTGAACGTGAACGCCACATCTATGTCATCGCCGAGGATAGCGCGCAGGTGGCCGAGCGCCTCGGTGGTCCACGGGTCGTCCCCGTACGCAGGGACGTGGCCCCCGTTGGCGTGCACGATGGCGTCCATGACACGTGGGTGGACGCCGGAGTGGTTGTCCGAACCGAAGCTCACGCGACGCGTCATACCGCGTCTCCTTCCGTCTCGTGCACCCCCGCCTCACGGCCGAAAAGCCGGTCGCACTCGGCGACGTACTCCTGCAGCCTTGCGGGTAGCGCCTCAACGGGTCCCGGTGCCGGCTTCGGGCCCGAATGGTACGTGTCCCAGAAGAGTACTTCCCCGTCGACGAGGATACCCCTGCCCGCGTCGGCGCAGAGTGCCTCCATCGCCTTGCCCGTGTAGGTCGTCTCGAGGTTCAATCCGGCTCCGGCTGCGGCCGAGACGGCCGCCTCGGTGCCTGGTGTCGGGACCGCGTAGCCGGGCTCGTAGAAGTCGTGGCGCAGCTCGAGAGCAAGGTCGTCGTAACCGAGCGCCGGGAATGCGTGGTCGAGGGAGCGCAACAGCTCCATGGTCTCGGCGGCGAGGGAGCGGGCCACCTCCTCGTTGGCGATCTCGGCAGGCGTCACCCGCACGCCCACGACCCGCGTGGAGATGCCCGCCGCCGCAAATCCGATGGCGAGACCTACAGCCGTTCCGAGCGTGCCGCTCGCGACGTAAGCGACAGCGAACTCGCGTTCCAACTCGAGTCCGGCATTTACGTAGCCGAGCGCTCCGAGTGCGCTTGTCCCGCCCATCGGAATGATGAGCGGCACGATCCCGTCGCGTGCGGTGAGCTCCTGCTTGACCCGCACGGCCTCACGTAATCCCTCCCAGCCATCGACCAGGTGAAGATGTGTTCCGAGCCCCGCATGCGCCAGCACCGTGGCGCGCGCATAGGCCGTCGGGGCCTGCGGAGAGAGCACGACGTGCGGTTCGATGCCAAGAGAGCGGGCGTGCACGGCGGTCGCGAGCGCATGGTTGGATCCGTAGGCGCCGAACGTGATGACCGCGCGGCGCTCTTCGGAGAGTGCCTTTCCGAGCAGGAAGTCGAGCTTGCGTACCTTGTTGCCGCCGTAGACGGGGTTGGTGAGGTCGTCGCGCTTGACCCACAGCGTGCGTCCGGGAGCTGACACGCCCGCGATCCGGAGCGGCTCTAGTGGCGTAGGCAGGTCCGCGATGCCGGCCACGCGAAGTGCGGCGGTCCCGGGATA
>SKKZ01000127.1 GCA_007123455.1 Coriobacteriia bacterium
AGTCGATACCCGCCCCTCCTGCCCCCGCCACCGGCACGATACGTCGGAAAATGCCGATGTATGGCTCGCACACGCTCGCGAGCACGCGGTATACATCGGTAAGTATCCCTCCCCGACCGACCGGAAACCAGGACATAATCACATAGATGAAGATAAGGAGCGAGTAGAAGTCCAGGATGCGGGCGATCAGAGGCGCTAGTGTCACGAACCCAACTCCTTTGCGCGCTTCACGGCTGCAGTGACCGCAGCGGAGAACGCCGCGCGCAAGCCACCTGCCTCGAGCGCTTCGATTGCGGCGATGGTGGTTCCACCCGGGCTGGCAACGCCGTCGATAACCTGTTCAGGATGTTGCCCTGTTTGGTCGATGAGCGCCGCGGTGCCTGCGACAGTCTGAAGTGCAAGTTCCTCGGCGACCTGCCGGGAGAGCCCGTGACGCACGCCGGCACGGGCAAGCGCGTCGATCACCAGGGCTATATAGGCGGGACCGGATCCCGAGATGGCCGTTGCAGCATCCTGGTGGCGCTCATCGAGCACGATGGTCCTGCCGATGGCAGAGAACACACGTCGGACGAGGTCGATATGTTCGTCGCCCGCATCGCTTCCGCCGCTGATGACGCTCATGCCCTCACCCACGAGCGCCGGCGTGTTCGGCATCACGCGTACGACCGCGGTGCCGTCGGGCAGATGTGATTCCAGCCGGGCGCACGAGATTCCCGCTGCGATCGAAACCACGAGGGCCCCCGTAAGGGCGTCCGCGACGGACGCGGCAACCTCATCGATCACCTGTGGCTTGACCGCAAGCAGCACGATATCCGCGCCGCGAGCTGCATCGGCAGCTCCGGGCACGCAACGAATGCCGTGTGTGGAGGCAAGCTCCGCGCACCGTTCAGCGACCGGCTCTGCGATGACGATCGAGTCGGCGGGTGTCAAACCCGAAGCCAGGAGACCCCCGGCTATAGCCTCGCCCATGCGACCGCCACCGATGATGGCAAGCGTACCTTCGATGTGCTCATCTCCCATGCTCAACACACTCACTCCATGTCGAACAGGCCCTTGTCGCGCAGGCGCCGCTTGTCCTCGGCGGAGACATCGACATTGGCCGGCGTGAGCATGAACACCTTGTCGGAGACCTTCTTGAGACCGCCGTCAAGCCCGTACGTGATACCGCTGGCGAAATCGATCAGCCGCTTCGCAACGTCGGGTTTGGTCATCGTGAGGTTCATGATGACCGGCGTGCCCGATTTTAGCCGGTCGGCAATGGCCTGGATCTCACTGAAAGTCTTGGGCTCGGCGATGTGCATCTTGACCTGAGGCGTCATCGATGACACCGTGCCTCCGGTCGGAACCGATCTCAGCGAAGCCTGTCCGCGACCGCGATCGTATTCACCGTTGCGAGCGAGACGCCTGACGTGCCTGGTGTCCGCTGTGTCGGGAGTGTCGTACGATGATGCGCTCTTGCCGAAGTAACCGTCGCTGCTCCTCGGCTCGGGCGCCTCCTCATACTCATCATCGTCATCGTAGTACTCATCGTATTCGTCGTCCCAGTCGTCAGCGAGACCAAGACGCACCTTGATGTCGTGGAATAGGCCCACCGAGCCTCCTCGGGTGTGGACTACCTGCCAAACAGGGCCCTTCCGATGCGAACGATGGTCGCGCCTTCCTCCACAGCCACACGGAAGTCACCCGACATCCCCATCGAAAGTTCCTCTAACTCTACCCCATCCGGTGCACTTGCGCGTAGGGTATCGCGCAGCTCCCGCAGCGCGCGGAAGACCCACCTCACGTCCTCGGCTCGTGCGTACGGGGCCATCGTCATGAGACCGCGGACCTCGAGTGAGTCCATGTGCGATGCCTCTTCGAGCACATCTGTGAGGTCTGCGGGCTCGAAACCGTGCTTCGAAGCCTCACGTGCGATGTTGACTTGCAGGAGCACGGGCTGAACGACACCGCGCTCGGCCGCCCGGCGGTCGATGTGAGAGAGCAGCCTCAGCGAATCGACAGAGTGGATGAGACAGGCCTTGCCGACGACGTCTTTGACCTTGTTCGTCTGCAAGGTGCCGACGAAGTGCCAGTGCGCCTCGGGGAACAGTCCGAACTTGCCCTGGAACTCCTGGACACGATTCTCACCCAGGTCCCGGATTCCCGCGGCCAGAGCCGCCTTGATCTCGACGACGCCGACCGTCTTGGTGACAGCTACGATCGTCACATCGCTCTCGCGCCGCCCGCAGGCGTCGGCCGCGTCCGCTACCTGCCTGCGGACGGACTCGTATCGCACTGCAATGGACGCCATGAGGTTACCATGAGGCTAGCGGGTCTCCTCGTCAAGGTCGTGGAGGGCCTCGAACTCGCCGGTCACGAGATACGCGATCCGTTCGCCGATGTCGACGGCGTTGTCGGCGATGCGTTCGAGGTAGCGGCTAGCAAGCACCATCGAAGATGCCCACTCGATGTCCTCTTCCTCTTGCAGCCGCGCGAGTTCTCTGAAGAACTGCTTATAGAGGTGATCGATCGGCTCGTCGAGGTCCTGGAGTTTGCGGGCGAGCTCGAGGTCGTTCTTCTCGAGCGCCTCGCAGGTCGCATCGAGCACCCGGTAGACCAGGTTACCCTGGGCCTGGATGAGATCGTAGAGTGTCTGCGGACCCCGCCGGTCGGCCGTACGCTTCGCTGCACGCGCGATGTTCACGCCGAGATCAGCCATGCGCTCGAGATGGAGCGCGATGTAGGTGAGGGAGTGGAGCAGACGCAGATCCCTGGCGACCGGGAACTGCGTGGCGATGATCTCGAGCGAGTGCTCTTCCACCTGCAGCGTGCGACGGTCGATCTCGGAGTCTCCGGCGACAACCCGGTCCGCCAGATCCACGTCGCCTTCGATGAGCGAAGTAACCGCGTCGCGAGTGATGACCGTAACGGCACGCCCGATCGAGAGCACCTCGGCCTTGAGGTCCTTGAGTTCCTGTCTGAATGCTTCACGCATGAGTGCGGCTCATCTCCTTCACGGCATTCCGTTCGATCGCTCCCAGTATAGCGTGCGAAGTCGCATGAACCCGCAGTTCACCGATGTTTAACCAAAGCGTCCGGTGATGTAGTCCTCGGTACGGCGGTCCTTAGGTGAGGTGAAGATGTTCGCAGTCCGATCATACTCGACGAGAACCGCGGGCTCTCCAGCAACCTCCTGCAGGAAGAAAGCGGTGAAATCGCTCACACGGGCCGCCTGCTGCATGTTGTGTGTGACGATGATGATAGTGATGCGGCCCTTCAGCTCGGCCATCAGGTCCTCGATCTTCTGCACCGAGGTCGGGTCGATCGCCGAGCATGGCTCATCCATCAACATGACCTCGGGCTCGACCGCGAGTACACGTGCGATACAGAGCCGCTGCTGCTGACCTCCGGAGAGCGCGAGTCCATTCCGGTCGAGGATATCCTTCGTCTCTTTCCACAGATTCGCGCGCTCGAGAGATGTCTGTACGATCTCGTCAAGCTCGTTCTTCTTCACGCCTTGAAGGCGCGGCCCGAATGCAACGTTATCGTAGATTGACATCGGGAATGGGTTCGGCTGCTGGAATATCATGCCGATGCGGCGCCTCAGGTCGACGGGATCGACACCGGTCGCATAGATGTCCTTGCCGTCGAGTGTGATGGACCCCTCGGCACGGGCGCTGGGGATCAAGTCGTTCATGCGGTTGAAGCAACGCAGGAACGTGGACTTGCCACATCCCGACGGACCGATGAACGCCGTGACCGCCTTCTCCTTTATGCCGACGGTGATGTCGGTCAGTGCGTGGAAGTCACCGTAGTAGAAGTCGAGTTCTTTGACGGTGATCTTCTCCGGAGCGCCGTCCGACTGAGGTGTCGCGCGGTAGTGCATCGGGTTCACACCTTCCGGTTCCGGCGCAGGAAGTACCGCGCCCCGAGATTGAAGGCCAGGATCAGGATCATGAGTAGCAGGGCGGTTCCGTATGCGGCGGGTAGGTTGATACCTTCCATGGCAAGAAGGTACAGGTGCACCGTCATCGGGCGACCGGAGTCAAACGGTGTGATGGGCATGTTGATCGCCTGACCCATGGTGTAGATCACGACCGCTGTTTCTCCGACGGCACGTCCAGTAGCGAGGATGATGCCGGTGACGATCCTCGGCATCGAAGCCGGCAACACGCTGCGGCTTACGACCTGCCACTTCGTTGCCCCGAGACCGTACGAGCCCCATCTGATGTACTTGGGGACCGCGCGGATGGCTTCCTCCGTTGTGCGCATCACGATCGGAAGCATGAGGAAGGAAAGTGCGAGTGCGGCCGAGAGCATCGAGAAGCCGATACCCGCCGCCTCGACGAAGAGTGCGAGGCCGAAGAGGCCCATGACGATGGAGGGGACACTGGCTAGTGAGTCCGCTGCGAAACGGATCATGCCGACCAGGCGCCCCTGCACCGCATACTCCGCGAGATAGACGGCGGCGAGAATGGCTATCGGTGTGACGATCACCATGGCTAGCAGGGTGACGTACATCGTCGATACGATCGTCGGCCAGATGCCGCCCTCGGCGGCGACGCCCTCCGGCCAGGTGAAGATGAAGCTCGGTGACATCTGTCCGATGCCGTTGATGAAGACGTACAGGATGACAGTACCGAGCACGGCGACGGTCAGGATCGCGGCGACCCATAGTACGGCGAGCGCGATGGCATTTGTGACAGTCTTGTTCATCGTCCGGACTCCATCGATGTCTGGAAACGGGCGAGGAGTCTGACGAGTGCCACGAGCCCCATCGAGGCGAGGAAGAGCACGATCGCCATGCCGAAGAGCGCGGTCCGGTGCATACCGGCAGCGTACGGCATATCCATGACGATCTGAGTGGTGAGCGTCGCTATCGGAGCCGCGATCGACTCCGGAAACACCGGAGCGTTACCGACGACCATCAGCACTGCCATGGTCTCACCGATGGCCCGCCCCATGCCGAGGATGACAGCGTCGATGATGCCGATCTTGGCAGCGGGAATCAGGACCTTGTAGATGGTCTGCCATGTCGTGGCCCCCATGGCGTAGCTTGCCTCGCGGATTCCCGGCGGAATCGAGCGCAGCGCATCCTCGGAGAGCGTTGCGATGGTCGGGACGATCATGATCGCAAGGATGAACCACGCAGTCACCGCACCGAATCCCAGGCCGTCAGTGAAGTTGGCCACGATCGGCCGCAAGATGATGAGCCCGAAGAAGCCATAGATGACCGACGGGATGCCGGCAAGCAGCTCGACAGCGGGACGCACTATGGAGCGCGCGCGGGGAGAGGCGATCTCGGAGAGGAAGATCGCCGTCCCGACCGCAAGCGGGGTACCGATGACGAGCGCCCCCAACATCACGACGACCGTCCCCCAGATGAGCGGCAAGATCCCGAAGACACCGTCGGTCGGGTTCCACTCGGTTCCGGCGAGAAACGCCCAGGGGCCGACTTCGGCGAACGCCGGCCAGCC
>SKKZ01000111.1 GCA_007123455.1 Coriobacteriia bacterium
CGAGGGCGGAGCCCATGACGAACGTGAACGAGATGGTGAGGTTCGTCTCGATGCCCATCATCTCGGCCGCCTCGCGGTCCTGAGAGGTCGCGCGCATCGCCTTGCCCATGCGGGTGCCCTTCACGATCCAGGTCAGCAGCGCCATGAGCAGAAGTGAGACGACGATGATCACGATCTGTAGTACGCGGATACGCGCACCGAAGATCTCCACGAAGCCGGTCGGGACGACCGCCGTCGGCATGATGATCGGCGAGGGCCCGAAGACGACGACGATGAGGTTCTGCAGGAAGATCGAGACGCCGATCGCCGAGAGCAGCGCGATGATCCGCGAGCGTTGACGCAGCGGGCGGTAGGCGACGCGCTCGATGAGGAAGCCCAGCGTCGCGGTAAGCACGAGTGAGACGAGCAGCGCCACGCCGAAATAGGCGATCTTGATCGCGAGCGGCGTGGCAGCGTCGACCCCGATCCATATCAGGGTGCTCGCTGCGATGTATCCGCCCACCGTGAAGACCTCGCCATGGGCGAAGTTGATGAGCTGGAGCACGCCGTAGACCATGGTGTAGCCGAGCGCGATGAGCGCGTATATCATGCCGACGGTCAGACCCGAGACCGTCAGACTGAAGATATGTTCGAGGGTCATCCCGCCCCTATCCTGTCCCCAGTGCCGATCCTGCTCCGCGCGACAGCGTACCGCATGAAGCTTCGCCTACTGTAGCAGAGCCCCTCAGGGTGTCACGCGAGGGGCCGGGCATGGTGCCCGGCCCCCCCTGAAGAACTCGTACACGATGTCGTTACTCGATGAACACCCACGTGCCACCGGTGTACTCGAAGCGCGGGATGAGCTCGGTACCGGCGCCGCCGGGAACCGACACGTCACCGTTCTCGTCGAACGTGAGCGTGCCCTGCACACCCTCATATTCGATCTCGAACATCGCCGGGATGATGTCGGCGGGATCGGTCGAACCGGCGTACTGCATGGCCTCGACCACAGCTCCGAGAGCATCGTAGTTGTTCTCGGCGTACGGGCCGGCAGTCTCGCCGGTCGCAGCCTCGAAGTTTGCGGCGAACTCGGCGTATCCGGGCATGCCCTCCTGGGCGAACCCGCCGAAGGTGCACAGCGCGCCTTCGACGTTCTCGGCTCCACCGGCCCCTTCGCCGATGAGATCGGACTTGATGCCGTCGCCGCCCATGAACTGGGTGTCGACACCGGCCTCGACGAGCTGCTTGAAGAGCAGGCCCGCCTCACGGTGGTACCCGGTGAAGATGACCGCGTCCGGGCCGAACGCGCTGATGTTGTTCACCTGAGCCGAGAAGTCGACGTCACCCTCCTGGCCTTCCTGGCGGAGCACGTCGGCGCCTCCGGCCTCCGCGGTCTCCTGGACCTCGTTGCCGAGTGCCACGGCGTAGTCGCCGCGGTCGTCCATGACGACGATGTTCTCGGCGCCGAGCTCGAGTGCCCACTCGCCGAGGGCCGCACCCTGCAGGTCGTCACGCAGGCAGGTGCGGAAGAAGTTGTCGTAGCCCTGCTCGGTCAGGTCGGGCGCGGTGGCCGAACCCGAGACCAGCGGGATGCCCGCTGCCTGGTAGATCGGCAGGGCCGCGTTGGCCGCGCCGGAGGTCAGCGTCCCGATGACGGCTACGACGCCCTCATCGACGAGCTGCTGGGCGACGATCGGCGCCTCGGCGGGCTCACCCTTGTCGTCCTTGATGCTCAGCTCGATGTTGTAGACCACGCCGTCGATCTCGAATCCGGAGAAGTCCTCGGCAGCCAGCTTCAGTGCCTCGGAAGCGGCGAAGCCGTAATCAGCCAGCCCGCCTGTCAGCGAGGTATGAACGCCGATCTTCACCGTCTCGGTTGCGGCCACGTCATTCGGATCCTCGTCCTCGACCTCATCCGCCGCACAGCCGCCGATGCCGAGCATGGCGACCATCGCGATGACGAGTCCGAACACAAGGAGCTTGCGTGTCCGTTCTCTCCACATACGCTTACCCCTTTCAACGCCGTGATGCTGATACCTGATAGCCAGTCATTGTAGCGAAACACGCACGCCAGTACCATCACCGATGCAGTAACGGTGATATGGACGGCCGCGTGATGCAAGTTCGGACACCGGCTCACGGGTACCCGCAACGGGCCAACCGGAACGTGCGGAGCGACCGACTAGCCCACCGAGCGCCACGGGCCGAGGCGGCGGAGTGCCGCGCGCAGTGCGGCCTGCGTGGCTTCGGTGCGGTCGGTCCAGTCGGCGTACGAGACCCGCATCGCGGCGTAGCCCGCACGGCGCAGGCGATCCCTGCATCCGCGGTCGCGTCCGGCCCGATCGTCCCGCTGCCACGCTCCCCCGTCACACTCTATGGCGAGCGGTCGTGCCAGGTCGGCGACGACAAGATCGGCGACGGCCCCTCCGACCGGCACCTGCGCGCGCACACGGTGGCCGAGGTCCTCCAGGTAGAGGAAGACCTCGACCTCGAACCAACTCTCGAAGGGGCGAGGCAGGGAGCGACGGTCGTCGGTTGCGCCTTTACCGCGTGCCGTGGCGAGCTGGCGCACGAGCAGACGCCATTGCGGCTCACGTCCGAACAGGCGCGCCGCCTCACAAACGCCCGCGAGTGAGAAGGGAGTCCATGCGAGTCCGAGCTGGGCGAGATGGAAGGAGAACTCATCGGGATCCACCCACGGATGTGTACTTGCGAAGGCGAGCACGGCGTCGAGCATCGGCGCGTCGCTGCCTTCACCCCTGCAACATCGTCCGCTGAGCTCGACCAGGTCGGCGACTGACCGGCCGGTCCTTTGTGCAACCTCGGCATAGCTATGGATGCCCTCGGCCCCCCACCCGTTGAGCAGCCGGACCGCACGCCAGTCACCGGCTTCATCGGCGGCCGGGCCGCAGAGCAAGCGCAGCTCGGTCTCGAAAGGTCCGGGGCCTATGGACGGTACGGGCACTGTGATCCCCCTCACACTTCACTACAGGGGAACCATCGGCGTGCCCGCGCGCAGGCTTGAGCCGTTCGAAGGCGCGGTTCAGCGGGAGCGTAAGGCGGTGACGACGCGATCGACGATCTCGTCGAGGATCTTCCGCGAGGTCGCGAAGTTCAGGCGCGCGAAGCCCCTGCCGTGCGCCCCGAAGTCCGGACCTGCGGAGAGCGCGACGCGGGCGTTCTCGAGCAGCCAGCGGGCGGGATCCTCGCCGAGCTCGAGCCCCCGGAAGTCAAGCCATGCGAGGTAGGTGGCCTCAGGCAGGGAGAAGCGGACCTCTGGCAGCTCGTCGGAGAGCCGGGAGGCAAGGTGGTCGCGTTGCGCGGTGAGGTGGTCCCGGGTGGCCTCGAGCCATGGCCCGCCTCGCGTCCAGGCGGCCAGCGTGGCCTCGGCACCCGGCGAACCGACCGCACCGAGCAGGTGGTCCGGGAGAGCTGCGAGACCGTCTGAGACGCGCCCGTCACCGATGTGGGCGACAGCGCAGCGCAATCCGGCGACGTTGAAGGCCTTGCTCGCCGCGCTCACTGTCACGGTGCGCGAGGCGGCCTGCTCCCCGAGGCTTGCGAAAGGGCGGAAGCACGTGTCCCGATGCGTGAGGTCGCCCCAGATCTCGTCGCTGATCACGAGCAGGTCGTGGCGGGCCGCCACCTCGGCGACGGCCTCGAGCTCCTCGACGCTGAAGACACGGCCGGTGGGGTTGTGCGGGCTGCAGAGCAGGATCGCCCGGGTGCGCTCGTCGATGGCGTCGGCGAGGCGGTTCGGATCGAGCCGCCACCCCGGCGGGTCGAGGGGGCAGTCGACCACCCGCCTGCCGGTCCCCGTGACCGAAGAGAGGAAGGGCGGGTAGATGGGCGTGAAGATCACCACACCGTCACCCGGCTCGGTAGTGAGCCAGAGCGCCACCTGCACCGCCTGCATCACGTCACAGAACAGGCGCAGGCACCCTGGGTCGGGACGCCAGCCGTGACGCGCCTCCTGCCAGGCGGCGAACGCCGCGGGCAGCTTGACGGCCGCGTCGAAGTTGTAGCCGAAATCCCCGCGCGCTGCCAGGCGCTCGACCGCCTCTACCGCGACAGGTGCCGGCGGCAGGTCCATGTCGGCGACCCACGCCGGCAAGACCTCGCGATCGTGCATCGTCCACTTGATCGAAGTGAGCGAGCGCAGCCGGTGGAGATCCGCGCTCAGAGGCTCGCGGGCGTCGGCCGGGGGGATGGCGTCAGACGTGTCCATACGGGGAGTGTAGTGCAGGAGCGGGGCAGCGTCTCTGATTGAGCAGAGGCACTTTCAGGGAAACAAGGGGTCAGAGAGGACGTGAGATCGGACAGGACTGTGAAGAGCGGCCGCCACCAGACTCCAGACGGACCCCGTGACCTCCGGGACTGGGACCGCATGCTCAAGATCACCTGGACGGTGATCGGCTGGATCGTGCTCGGGCTCGGCGCGCTTTGGCTGCTCGGCAGGTTGTGGACGATGCTGCTGCCTCTGCTGCTCGGACTGCTCATCGTGTTCTTCCTGAGACCTCCGGTCGAGTGGCTCGTGCGCAACAAGGTACCCCGCCTGGCCGCCGTCGCGCTCTGCTACGTCCTCGCGCTCGCCCTGATCGCCGGGGCGAGCATCCTCGCCGCGCCTGCGGTGATACAGCAGACCGCCCAACTCGCGACCTCGGCCCCTCAGTACGCGGAGCAGTTGCAGGACGCCTACGCCGGCCTGCAAGACCGCTACGAGGAGTTGCTGCCCCCCTGGGCACTCGAAGCCGTCGACGACGCCATGCAGAGTGCATCCGCCGAGATAGGCGGCGTCGCCTCGGCGTTCGCCGGTCATCTTCTGACAGCCGGCATGAACGTCGTAGGACTCGTCACCGGATTGCTCGCCGGGCTCTTCATCGGGTTCTACCTCCTCTACACGCTGCCCGGTGTCGGACCGGGCATCGTCGAGGCGATGCCACCGGGCTGGCGTCGCGATGCCCGCGAGGCCGCCGGCCGTGTCGAAGAGACGGTGGGCGGGTTCGTGCGCGGCCAGCTCATCATCATGGTGATCGTCGGCGTGATGACATGGCTCGGCATGCGGCTGATCGGAATGCCGTATGCCGGGTTCATCGGGACGCTCGCGGGCATCCTCGACGTGATTCCCTACCTCGGGCCGGTCGCAGCCGCTGTGGTGGCGATCGTCATCGGCCTGTTCACGGACCCGTGGCTTGCAGTGTGGGCGACACTCGTGATGATCGCGATACAGCAGATAGAGACCAACCTGGTCCGTCCCAAAGTGATGGGCGACCAGGTCGGACTCCATCCCGTCATCGTGATACTCGCCGTCATCGGCGGAACGGCGCTCTTCGGATTCATCGGGCTGCTACTCGCGGTACCTGTCGTCGGCGTGGCGAAGGTCCTCTACGAGTACTACGCCGAGAAACAGGGATGGGAACCGTGGTAGGGCGACTCTC
>SKKZ01000139.1 GCA_007123455.1 Coriobacteriia bacterium
ATGTCAGCGACCTGTGGACTTGATTGAGTCCGTCCGGAAGAAGGCCGCGTTTCTGAGGCAGTGCGTCAACCGGCTCGATGGCCTGTCCGGCTCAGTGGTGCACGCGCTCCGGGCGGAAGAGGTGGCACAGTCGTTCCCTCGTGAGTACGGAGTCGTCACCGCGCGAGCCCTGACCTCCCTCCCTTCACTCGTTGAGCTTGCGAGCCCGCTTCTTGCTCCGGGCGGTCACCTCATAGCGATGAAGGGCGTGCCGGCTGCTACAGAACTCGAATCCGGCTCGGAGGCCGCTCGGATAGTGGGGATGCGATTGGTCCTCGAGCACCGTTACGAGCTGCCCGAATCCGGAGAGTCGCGTATGCTGCTTCGTTATGAGAAGGTGGGGGAGCCTGAGGTATCCCTACCGAGGCGCACCGGGATCGCTCAGAAGCGCCCACTCGCCTGACCTGGCGCTTCCCGGGCGCTCGTCAATCGCCTATACTGTCTGTTGTCGTTTCATATCCGTGGCCGAGAGGGGTTCTAGTGTCCCAGGAATTTGAGGGGGCTCGCGTGGATGGTCCCCACTGCGCAACGGTCCTTGCCGTGGTCAACCAGAAGGGCGGGGTCGGCAAGAGCACTACCGCCGTCAATCTGAGCGCTTGTCTCGGCGACCTTGGGCGAAAGGTCCTGCTCGTTGATCTCGATCCGCAGGGGAACGCGACGTCCGGCTACGGACTCAACCGCAATCAGCGCTCCCAATGCATCTACGACGCTTTGCTGGGCGAGGCAGACATCGATTCTCTGATAGAGCCCGTTGAGGTCGAACATGTGTTCGCGGTCCCGGCGACGATTCAGCTTGCCGGCGCGGAGATCGAACTGGTGTCGGCGATGAGCCGTGAGACTCGCCTCAAGACGATTCTCGCGCCGGTTCTCGGCGATTTCGACTTCATCATTATCGACTGCCCTCCTTCCCTGGGGCTACTCACCGTCAACGCCCTGACCGCAGCACAGGGCCTGCTGATTCCTATCCAGTGTGAGTATTACGCACTGGAAGGACTTTCCAAATTGTTGGACAGCGTACGACTCGTGAGGTCCCACCTCAACCCCAAACTTGAAGTCTTCGGCGTGGTAATGACGATGTTCGACGTGAGAACGAAGCTCTCCCAGCTGGTAGTGGACGAGGTTAGGGACTTCTTTGACGGCAAGGTATTCGACTCGCTCATCCCGAGGTCGGTCCGACTCTCCGAGGCGCCGAGTTTCGGCCAGCCCGTGACGCTCTACGACCCAAACGGCAAAGGTGCTCAGGCCTACCGGGCTCTAGCGAAGGAAGTGATCGATCGTGTCTAAGAGGGGATTAGGGCGGGGACTATCAGCCCTCATACCGAACGTGACCGATGAGGACGCCGATGAGGTGCGTGAGGTTGCGGTCGATCAGATAACACCGAACCCGAAACAACCACGCACCGATATGGATGAGGAAGGCATCGCCGAGCTTGCCGACTCCGTTCAGAAGGTAGGGGTACTGCAGCCGGTGATCGTCCGCCCGTATGGAGACGGCTATCAGATCATCGCAGGTGAGCGCCGGTGGCGTGCGGCCCGTCTTGCCGGACTGGAGCGAGTCCCTGTGAGAGTCCTGAACATCAGCGAGGCCGAGTCCCTCGAGCTCGCGCTGATCGAGAACCTCCAGCGTGAGGACCTGAATCCGATCGAGGAGGCACGCGGTTACCGGCGGCTTCTGACCGAGCATCAGATGACGCAGGCCGAGCTTGCGGACAAGGTCTCCAAGTCGCGTTCGGCTATCACCAACGCGCTTCGCCTTCTCGACCTTCCCGAAGAGATCCAGGGCCATGTGTACGAGGGGCGGCTCTCCGCAGGTCACGCCCGGACCATCCTGTCCGTGCCTGACGAGGCGATGCGGATAAGGCTTGCCGATAAAGTTGTCTCGGACGGTCTCTCTGTGCGTGAGACCGAGGTCTTGGCCCGGCTGTACGCCGCCGGGCAGGCGGAGCGGGCCCCCAGACCCCAGACCCCCAAGTCATTCAAGATCGTCGCAAGAAAACTGCGCCGGATTCTCGGTACGGGGGTGCGAGTCAAGCAGACTCAGAAGAAGGGCAAGATAGAGATAGAGTTCCATGGCGAGGAGGAGCTCGAGCGGATTTTCAGGCTGCTCACAGAGGGTGAGGAGCCGGCGAGTGCCGCGGAGGAGGCCTCATGAGACAGAGAGCCGCGTGGTTCAGTGCAGGCATTCTTATGGGTCTGGCCGCCGGCATCGTCGTGGGCGTACTCTTCGCCCCGTCGAGTGGCGCGAAGACCCGGCGCCGGCTTGCGGCTGAGGCACACCGTGCCGCCGAGGTCGCGCGTGGCGTCGCTGACCGTGCCGAGCGGGTCGCCGAGGGTTTTGGGGGCCGCGTCGATCACTACCTTGGGCGTGATGAGGAAGTGGCGTGGCGCAAAGTGCGCGAGATTCGTGAAGGGGTCCAGCGGTACACACGCGCGCAGACTGCGAACTGATCGTGTCAGAGCCAGGTGAGACTGTGTCTCTCCGAAAGGGGAGATGATCGTGGCGCTCACTCTGGTCACAGGGAGACCTAACGCCGGCAAGTCCGGTATCCTCTACCAGCCGATACTCGCGGCCGCGGCGGCTCGGAGCGCTCCACACGTGCTCTTCCCGACGCGGCCGGACGCCCGTCGTGCGGCCGAGGAGTTCGCCGCCCGGGGCGCCACGGGGATTCGTACCGTCGTGCTTGACGAGTGGATTGCCGAGCTTTGGGCGCTCTACGGTGATGGGCGGCGCCTGATCGACCACGGCGTGCGAGAGGCTCTTATCCGGCGCGCATGTGCCGCGACGCCGCTGTCGGTGCTCGCCGCGTCGGCCGACACACCGGGCTTCGCCAGAGCCCTCGCGTCCGTCGCAGAGCGTATCGCCGGTGCGTGGAGTCCCCGGCCTCAGAGCGCAGAGGACCGCGAGATGATCGCGGTGCTCGATCATTACGAACGCATCGCGGATGCCGAAGGGCTCGTCGAGCCGGCGAGTGCGGCAGTTCTCCTCGGCAGCGAACCTCCGCTTCTCGATGGCCCGGTCGCGGTCAACCGCTTCACCGACCTCTCGGCCGCACAGGAAGCCTTCGTATGCGGGCTCGCGGCTGTCACAGACGTGCTGATCGCACTTCCATGGGAGGAAGGCCACCCGGCCACCGAAGCACTGGGTCCTTTGGTGCAGCGGATCGCCGACGCCGGCGAGCACGTCCACGTCGGAACAGGGTCTTCACGTGATGAGCTCGCGGTCATCGAGCGCGACCTCTACCGGCCTGCGAGCTCCCATGAGGCGAACGGGTCCGTCGTGTTCGCGGAGGCGGCGGGGGAGGAGGCAGAGTCGGTACTCGCGATCGACCTGGCCGCAGAACTCATCGATGGGGGAATCGATCCTGAGCGGATCGCCATCGTTTTCCGCAATGCGGCGTCCCGGGCGCCACTTCTCGAAGCTGCGGCCGTACAGGCAGAAGTGCCGGTGGCCATCGATGTGGCAGTGCCCCTGGCGCAGACCGCGATGGGGCGTGCGCTCCTCGGCGTGCTGGATGCAGCCTCGGGGCGCGATGTCTCACGCGAAACGGTGCTTGCGTTCCTGCACTCACCCTACTCCGGAGCCACTCCGTTGGACGTGGAGCAGCTGGACGTGATCTGGCGACGGGGCCGGGTCACGGGCGGGCGACTGCTGGATGATGCCGCATCCCGTGTCGCAGGCACGGCCACAGCCGTTGCGGCAGCCCGCGCGGTGTGCTCAGTTCCCGTGGTACCAGAGAATGTCAAGAAATGGAAGCATCTCGTAGACGTGCTGCTCGTCGCGGCCGAATCACGCCGCGGACTGGTCGGTGTGGCGGGCGCGCAGGACTGCGCGGTCCACCGGGAGGCACTGAGAATGATCGGGGCGCTTGCCGGAGGCGTCTCGGGTGGCGTAGGGGAGGCCGATGCCCGGGCCTCACTTGCCCGGATCACCATCTCGTTCGGAGGGCAGGACCTGCACGATGCTGTCGTATGCACCGAGATTCACCGAGTGCGCTCACGAAGATTCGACGCGCTGATAGTCGGTGGTTTGACGGCGAGCGAGTTCTCCTCCGAGAGGACACGACCGTTCGCAGCCGAGCTCATGGATCGCCTAGGCATGCCCTCGGGAACCGATGAGAGGAAGTCGGAACGACTTCTCTTCTACACCGCTGTGACACGGCCGCGTACCAGGCTCATCTTGCTGCGTCAGACAACGGACGCCGCCGGCCGGGCGCTTCGGCCCTCGGTGTTCTGGGATGAGGTGCTCGACCTCTACCGCGAGCCCGGTTCCACAGAGGAGGAGGGGTTTCCCTCCGGTGTCCCGCTTGTGTCTCGACCACTCACCGCGCTCGCGAGCCACTCGGTCTGCTACTCGCCCGGCAGACGCAAGAAGCGAGCGGTAGCAGCTGGCCGTTCCCGGAGCCAGCGGCGCGGTGTTCTCAGGTCCGAGGAGGTCATCGCGGCCGTGCGGGGACAGGATGAGTTCTCTGTTTCCGAACTCGAACGGTATGCGACCTGTCCGTATCGCTGGTTCTTCGACCGTGCGATCAAGCCGCGAGAGCTCGACGTGGGATTCGAGGCGCGAGAGGCGGGAAGCGTCGCACACGATGCGCTTGCTGCCTTCTACGCGAGATGGTCGGAGCCCGGTGGGCCCCGGCGCGTCGTGCCCCAGGACCTTTCGGAGGCCCTCGAGTTGGCCGAGGAGGTGGTCGACGGGGTCTTCGCATCGGCACCCGCTGCCATCGGGCTTGCCGAGGAGCTTGCAGTCGAGCGGGTCAAGCGGTGGGTGACGGGCGCCATCGAGGACGACGCCCACCTGCTTCCCGGATACACACCTCTCGCCCACGAGCTGGCGTTCGGCAGGACGGAAGGTCGGCCGTTCGAGTTCGGGGGGGTCGCTCTCAGGGGGCGTATCGACCGGGTCGACTCATGCGGGCGCGGACTGGTTGTGACCGACTATAAGTCGGCACGTACGGTTCGCGGGCATAAGTCGTTCGCCGGTGGCAACGTGATGCAGCTGCCCGTATACCTTGCAGCCGCGGTGATGCTCTTAGACGGCGAGGCGGACGGCGCTGTCTACCGGTCGCTCAGCTCGCGGACAGCCCGCGGTTTCTGGCGCTGCGAACGCGTGTCGTTGCTTGAGTACGGGAGCCGCACGGACGCGGTCGACGCGGAGGCTATGCAGACGATTCTCTCCGAGGCGGCAGAGCGGGTCGCCGCAGCCGCCTCGGGTATCCGGGCCGGCGTCATCGCGCCTGTCGCCGGCGGCTGCAACGTGTGCGGGAGCTGCCCGGCTCGCGCGACGTGCGGGGAGGTGCTCCCCGTATGATCTTCCCGCTCAACGAGGGA